>JAUXRT010000754.1 GCA_030681635.1 Reyranella sp. | reverse complement strand
TGAACACGTCCTTGATCTGCCACAGCACGGCGTACTCGATGTCGACGATGTTCTCGTCGCCGGTCAGCATCAGGTTCTCGGTCGAGGTCGGACGCGGGCCGCGGGTGTAGGGCGTCGCGGGCGTCTGGCTGCCGCGGGCGCCCAGCACGACGCGGCGCTGGTTCTGGACGTCGACCACTTCCACCCGGCCGATCGGGGCCGGCCAGTTGTAGTGCAGGCCGGGTTCGACCGCCTTGAGGTAGGGCTTGCCGAAGACGAGCTGGATCGCCTGCTGGTTGGGCTGCACGCGGAAGAAGCCGGTGGCCAGCCAGATCACGACGGCGGCCAGCACGATCAGCAGGACGCCCTTGTAGGAACCGAAACCGCCCGGGATGAGGTTCTTCAACCGTTCCTGGCCCTTGCGAATCACGTCTTCCATGTCGGGTGGCCGACGTCCGCCGAACGGACCACCGCCGCCGCCGCGATTACCGCCGCCGCCGCCGCCCCATGGGCCGCCGCCGCCGCCGCCACCGCCGCTGCCACCACCACCGCTGCCCCACGGGCCGCCGCTGTTGTTATTCCACGCCATCATTCACCTCAGGGCCGCCCGACAGGCTGTCTCGACCGCATTGCCGCTTTTGATTTCATGCCGGCCTGCATATATGTGACGACAGCAACACCTTCAATCAAGCGGCGACACGAATTTGCCGGGCAGCGGAAGCGAGCGACCATGGCCGAAGTGACGGAATCAGCCATCCGCAAGGTTCTTGAGACAGTCATGGACCCCGCCAGCGGCAGCAGCGTGGCGAGTTCCGGCCTGCTGGGCGGGATCGCCATCCGTGGCGGCCATGTCGCCATCACCCTGGACGTCGATCCGGCCCGCGGCACCGCCCTGGAACCGCTGCGCCAGGCCTGCGAACAGGCCGTCCGCGCCATGCCGGGCGTGCTGTCGGCCACCGCCGTGATGACGGCCGAGCGCGCCGCGCCGCCACCGCCGGCCGCCCCAGGACGCGGGCCAGGGCGAGGGCCAGGACAGGGTCAGGGGCAGGGGCACGGCCACAGCCACGGTTCCGCCACAAAGACGACCGGCGGCGGCGGCCGCATCGACGTGCCGGGCGTAAAACACATCATCGCCGTCGCCTCGGGCAAGGGCGGCGTCGGCAAATCGACCACCGCCGTCAACCTGGCGCTCGGCCTCGCCGCCAACGGCATCGCGACCGGTCTGCTCGACGCCGACATCTACGGCCCGTCGATGCCGCGCATGCTGGGCGTGACCGAAAAGCCCGATTCGGCGGACGGCAAGATGCTGAAGCCGATCGAGCGCTATGGGCTGCGCACCATGTCGATCGGCTACATCGTCAACGAGGACACGCCGATGATCTGGCGCGGCCCGATGGTGTCGAGCGCGCTGGAGCAGATGCTGCGCGACGTCCAGTGGGGCGAGCTCGACGTGCTGGTGGTCGACATGCCGCCAGGCACGGGCGATGCCCAACTGACCTTGGCGCAACGCGTCGCACTGGCCGGCGCCGTGATCGTGTCGACGCCGCAGGACATCGCGCTGGTCGACGCGCGCAAGGGCCTCAACATGTTCCGCAAGGTGGCGGTGCCGGTGCTCGGCATCGTCGAGAACATGAGCTACTTCCTCTGCCCCAAGTGTGGCGAGCGGTCGGAGATCTTCGGCCACGGCGGCGCCCGCGAGGAGGCGGAAAAGCTCGGCGTGCCGTTCCTGGGCGAGGTGCCGCTGCATCTCGACATCCGCACGACCTCCGACAGCGGCCGTCCGATCGTGATCGACAAACCCGACAGCCCGCATACGCAGGTCTACAAGAACATCGCCGGCCGGGTCTGGAAGCAGCTCTCGGCCAACCAGCGCGGCGCCCGCAAGGCGCCGACCATCGTGGTGCGCTAGGCGCGCTTCTTGCGCTGGGCGGCTCTTTTGCGGGGCTGCCACTTCCCGATCATGCCGTGCACGCCGATCATCGAGCCGGCGACCAGTTCGAGGGCGAGGAAGCGGCGCTCCTCGACCCAGCCGGGGAGCTGGATGTTCAGCGCAAGGTCGCGGCGGAAGCCGAACTGGTTGTAGTACTCGGGGTCGCCGACCAGGATGATCCGGCTGTGGCCCTGCATCCTGGACTGCGCCATGGCATGCCACATCAGCGCCTTGCCGTAGCCCAGCCCGCGCAACTCAGGCGAGATCGCGAGCGGCCCCAGCAGGACCGCCGGCCACTGCTCGTTGATCAGGATCGGCCAGTTGCGGATCGACGCCACCATGCGGTCCTTCTGGTCGATGGCGACGAAGCACAGTTCGCGGATCGGCGGCACGTCCTCGCGCAGGCGATAGACCGTCTTCTGCTGGCGATCCGGGCCGAACGCCGCCTCGTTCATCGCGTCGACGGCGGCGGCATCGCGCGGCCGCTCGCGCAGCAGCCGCAGGCGGCCGGGATCGCGGATCGCGACCGCGGCGTGGGCAGTGCGAACGGCCCTGGACATCAGCCTTGCCCGAGAGCCGCCATCAGCTCGCGCCATTCGCGAGCGCTCATGCCGCTCGACTTCTGGTCGACCTTCTCGCCCGCCAGCAGGCGTTTTACGATGGCGAGGCCGGTCTTCGACAGGTGGGCGCCACCCATGCGGTATTCCATGAAGGCGTCGTGGCTGATCGGGCACCAGCGCTTCAGCGTGTCGATCATGACGTCGGCGTAGACGCGAATCTCGTACTGGGCGTGGGCGTCGGCGCGCAGCGACAGAAAATGCATGAGATTGTGGAGGTTCGTCTTCCAGTACCACTGGGTATAGAAGGCGAGCGACAGGTTCATGCGTGCGAGCTCGCGCGCCAGGCCGGAGCGCTCGGGATCGAGCGGTTCGCCAGCCTCGCCCTCGTTCAGCATCTCCATGTAGTGCTCGTAGACCAGCTCGGAATCCTTCTTGAGGATGTCGAAGACGCGCTCGGCCTCCTTGCCGGCCAGCACTGCGTCACGGCCCTGGCGGTTGGCCTTGCTCTGGGCGGCGAGATGCTCGGCCTTGGGAACGTAGAATTCGTTGTCGAGGATCGAGTAGCGCGCGGAATATTCGTTCACGTTGGCGGTGCGATGGCGGATCCACTGCCGCGCCACGAAGATCGGCAGCTTCACGTGATATTTGATTTCGCACATCTCGAACGGCGTCGTGTGACGGTGCCGGATGAGATAGTTGATCAGCCCGCGGTCCTCGCTGACCTTCTTGGTGCCCCGGCCATAGCTGACACGCGCCGCCTGCACGACGGCGGCATCGTCGCCCATATAGTCGACGACGCGGACGAAGCCGTGATCGAGCACCGGCAGGGCCTGGTAAAGAATCTCCTCCAGCGCCGGTGCGATTGGCCGCAGCGTCGGCTGTGCGCCCGCCCGCGTCTGATCGATTTCGGCCTGCTGGTCGGTGGAGAGGGGCATTTCAGTCGTCCTTTGTTGGCCGCGGACTTTATGGGCGGCAGGCGGGCCCTACCATGGGGAAATCCCAAGCGGCAATCAGCGGCCCAAGGGATGCCTTCAAATTGCCGGGCGAAGCGCCTATATATGGACCGTCGGGAAACCGACTATGGCGATAAACGCCGCGTGACATAAGCGTTTCGGACCCGGGGGCGGTACCCGGCGCCTCCACCATTACTCTCCGTTCCCATTCAGGGCGCGGAATCGATGGGGGCGAAACAGGATCGACGAGCGTGGTAAAGGCGCGGTTTTTGCCCGGTATGGTTCCGCCGCAACGGACCACACACAAGTGCTAACGATAACACCGTTACACTCGCTGCTGCCGCCTAAACAGCGGACGTAAGCGCGGTTCGGGGGGCACCGGGCAACAGAAGCCCCCCACTTTCCTTCCACCGCAATGCCCGCTATTGGCATCGTTGACTCTCCCACCCCCCGGGCCGATGGTCCGCAGAGATTTTTCCGACTGGCCATGAACGATCGCTTTCACTACGACGCTCTCGTCGACGACGCGCTGCGCAGCGTCGTGCGCCGCGTGCTGACTCAGGTGGCGGAAAAAGGCCTGCCCGGCTCGCACCATTTCTACATCAGCTTCCGCAGCACCGATCCCGGCGTCGAATTGCCCGACTATCTGCTCGCCAAATATCCGGAAGAGATGACGATCGTGCTCCAGCACCAGTACTGGGACCTCGTCATCGGCGAGGAATCGTTCGAGGTGACGGTGAGCTTCAACAAGCTGCAGGAGCACATCAAGGTGCCGTTCGCCGCGCTGTCGGCCTTCGTCGATCCCTCGGTGCGCTTCGGCCTGCAATTCGACCGCAAGGACAAGGCGGCGGGCGAGAAGCCCGAAGGCACAGCCGTGGCGCCGACGCCCCTGCCGGCGCCCGACAAGCGGCCGGCCCAGGCCGGTCCGGCTGGCGACGAGGACAAGCCCGCGGACGCATCGGCCGAGGCCAAGCCCGAGGATGCCGCCTCCAAGATCGTCAAGCTCGACAGCTTCCGAAAGAAGTAGATAGACGCCGCAACGCGGCTGCGGCAGGGATGCCGCGCCGAGCGCAGCGGCCAGGAGAGACCATGCCCGAATTCCAGTTCCAGCAGATGTTCCCGAGCGGCCCGGACACCACGCCCTACCGCAAGCTCAGTTCCGATTTCGTCGGCACCACGACGTTCAACGGCCGCGAGGTCCTCACCGTCGATCCGGCGGGCCTCACCCTGCTGACGGCCGCCGCCTTCCACGACATCTCGCATCTGCTGCGGCCGGGCCACCTGGCGCAGCTGCGCGCG
>JAUXRT010000613.1 GCA_030681635.1 Reyranella sp. | reverse complement strand
ATGGCGATCGCCTTGGTCACCGAGCCGCTGGCCAGCACGACGGCAGCCACCAGGCCCAGCGCCATCAGCGCGCAATAGTCGGCAGGACCGAACTTCTGCGCCATGCGCGTCAGCGGTTCGGCGAAGATCACGATGATGATGGTGCCGACGGTGCCGGCGAAGAACGAGCCGACCGCCGCGATCGAGAGCGCAGCACCGGCGCGTCCCTTGCGTGCCATCTGGTAGCCGTCGAGGCAGGTCACGACCGACGAGGCTTCGCCCGGCAGATTGACCAGGATCGAGGTCGTCGAGCCACCGTACTGGGCGCCGTAATAGATGCCCGCCAGCATGATCAGCGAGGCGGTCGGCGGCAGATGGAAGGTGATCGGCAGCAGCATGGCGATGGTCGCCACCGGGCCGATGCCGGGCAGCACGCCGATCAGTGTGCCGACCATGCAGCCAACCAGCGCGTAGAGCAGATTCTGGAAGGTGAAGGCGACGCTGAAGCCTAAGGCCAGGTTGTCGAAAATCTCCATCTCACCAGACTCCGTTCACGATGGAGATATTCATCCCGAGGCCGATCTTGAAGACGATGGTGCAGATGATCGCCAGCACGACCATGTTGCCGATCACTTCCGTCAGCTTGAATTCCTCACCGCCCAGCGAGGAGATCCCGACCAGCACGATCAGGGCCGGCAGCATGCCCGCGCGCTCGAACAGCAGCGCGAAGCAGATGATGCCGATGGTCACCATGGTGATCGGCTTCCATTTCGGCTTCTCGACCGCCTCGCCGCCGCTCACCAGTCCGACGATGCAGATGATGGCACCCAGCCCCATCATGATCATCGCCAGCATGCGCGGCACATAGCCGGGCCCCATGCGAACGGGGGTCCCTACCGCCAGGTTCTGGCCGTAGTAGAGCGCCAAAAGCCCGAAAGCGATGAACATCGCCCCGGACAGAAAGTCCTTGGTCAAAAATCGATTCAAACCGCCTCGCTCCCCACCCTGCATGCTGCTTGGCTGTTGATCGCGAAGCGCACCGCCTTCCCTTAGGCCCCAAGGCTTACATCAAGCTGACGGCGGCCGGCCGACATGCCGCAGCGGGGGCGTTCCGTTTCGCTATCCGGGGAGATGTTCGAACATTGACGCCCGCCGTCGACTGTAGTAGGAAAATACCTATGTCTTCCTGCCGACCCCGCCTGCGCCTGCCCCACACACGCAACGACACGGGTCCGGGATGGCTAAAGTCGGTTTCCACGATGTCCGCTTTTGGCGGACATCGGGCACACCTTCCTACCTGCGAAATCACACGCAGGTTCAACGACTTGGCGGCAATTTGATGCCATCCTGAAACCGGCAAAGTCGGTTCCCAGGTTTTCCGCACGATGCCGGACATTTGGGGCCGGACATTTGGGGCCGGACATTTTGGAGAGTTTCATGAACGACAAGACCTACGGCTTCGAAACCCTGTCGATCCATGCCGGCGCCGCGCCCGACCCCACCACGGGCTCGCGGGCGCTGCCGATCCACCAGACCACGGCCTATGTCTTCGAGGATGCCGACCACGCCGCGGCGCTGTTCAACCTCCAGACCGTGGGTTTCATCTATTCGCGCCTCACCAATCCGACCAATGCCGCCCTCGAAGCCCGCCTCGCCACGCTCGAAGGCGGCCGCGGCTGCACCGTGACCTCCTCCGGCCATGCCGCCCAGGTGCTCGGCCTGTTTCCGCTGATGAGCCCGGGTGCCGACATCGTCGCCTCCTCGCGTCTTTACGGCGGCTCGCTGCAGCAGATGAGGAACACGTACCCGAAGTTCGGCTGGGCGGCGAAGATCGTCGACGCCGACGAGCCGGAGAACTTCAAGCGCGCCGTCACGGAAAACACCAAGGCCTTCTTCATCGAGAGCCTGGCCAATCCCGGCGGCGTGGTGAGCGACATCGAGGCGATCGCCCGCATTGCCGAGGCCTCGGGCGTGCCGCTGCTGGTCGACAACACGCTGGCCACGCCCTACCTGTGCAAGCCGATCGACTACGGCGCGACCCTGATCGTGCATTCGACCACCAAGTTCCTGTGCGGCACCGGCACGTCGATGGGCGGCGCGGTCGTGGACTCGGGCAAGTTCGACTGGTCACGCAAAGGGTCGAATGGGGCTGGGAAGTTCCCCAGCCTCGCCGGCCCCGAGCCCGCCTATCACGGCCTCAATTTCTACGAGACGTTCGGTGACATGGCCTACACCTTCCACAGCCATGCTGTCGGCCTGCGCGATCTCGGCCCCAGCCAGGCCCCGTTCAATGCCTGGCTCACCATGCTCGGCATGGAGACGCTGGGCCTGCGCATGGAGCGGCACTGCGCCAATGCGGCCAAGGTGGCGGCGCACCTCGAAAAGCATCCGGCCGTGGCCTGGGTGAATTACGCCGGCCTGCCGTCGAACAAGTACAACAAGCTCGCGAAGAAATACCTGCCCAAGGGCGCGGGCTCGATCTTCACCTTCGGCGTCAAGGGCGGCTACGAGGTCGGCGTGAAGGTCGTGGACAGCGTCGAGCTGTTCTCGCACCTGGCCAACATCGGCGACGCCAAGAGCCTGATCATCCATCACGCCTCGACCACGCATCGCCAGCTCTCCGACGAGCAGCGCGTGGCGGCCGGCGCCGGACCCGACGTGCTCCGGCTCTCGATCGGCATCGAAACGGTGGACGACATCATCGCCGATCTCGACCAGGCGCTGGCCAAGGCGACGGCCTGATGCTGAGCCACGCCGACAATGCGTTCCTGACGCAGGCCGGCAAGGGCACGCCGATGGGCGAATTGCTGCGCCGCTTCTGGATGCCGGCGCTGCTGTCGGACGAGTTGCCGGAACGCGACGGGCCGCAGAAGAAGATCCGAATCATGGGCGAGGATCTGCTGGCCTTCCGCCAGACCGACGGCAGGGTCGGCATCGTCGAGCCGCATTGTCCGCACCGCGGCGCCAATCTCTATTACGGGCGCAACGAGGAATGCGGCCTCAGGTGTTCGTTCCACGGCTGGAAGTTCGACATCGACGGCAACTGCGTCGATCTTCCGACCTCGCCGCCGGAGTCGGCCTACAAGGACACGATCAAGCTCCTGGCCTACCCGACCCGCGAATGGGGCGACATGATCTGGGTCTATATGGGCCCGCGCGAGCTGATGCCGGAATTGCCGCAGCTCGAGATGGCGCTGGTGCCCGCCTCCTCTCGCTTCGTCACCAAGAAATGGCAGGACTGCAACTGGGTCCAGAGCCTCGAAGGCGCCATCGACACGTCGCACTTCTCGTTCCTGCACAAGGTGCTGGCGACCGACGAGGACGCCGCACGCAAGGCGATGGCCAACGCGGCACTGGGCGACCAGTCCAAGCCCGACGACCGCGTGCGCTGGGTGCAGAACGATCCCAGGCCGCGCTTTCAGGTACTGGGCCATGAGACCGGGCTGGTGATCGGCGGCGGCCGCAAGACCGATGGCCGCGACCTTTACTGGCGCATCGCCCAGTTCCTGATGCCCAACCACGCCTATACGCCGGCCGCCTTCCCCGGCGAGATCTACTACGGACAATCATGGGTTCCGGTCGACGACGTGAACTGCTGGATCTACTCCTACTGCTGGCAGCCGGAGCGGCCGTTCACCAACTCCGAGCGCGCCAAGTATCGCGGCGGCTTCAACGTCCATTCGGAGGTCGATTCCGATTACAAGCCGCTGCGCAACCGGGACAACGACTACCTGCGCGACCGCAACGTGCAGCTCAAGGAGAACTTCACCGGCATCTCCGGTGTAAGCGAGCAGGACGCCGCCATCCAGGACAGCCAGGGGCCGATCCAGGACCGAACGAAGGAGCATCTCGGCCCGACCGACGTCGGCATCGTCGAGTTCCGCAAGCTCATGATGAGCGCTGCACGCAAACTTGCCGCCGGCGAGGCGCCGAAGCAGCCGGCGCTCGCCGCGCGCTATGCCGTACGCTCGGGCGGTTGGGTCGCAGCCCCCGAGAAAGACCTCGCGACAGTGATGGCCGAACGGTTCGGTCATGATCGCGGATACATCGGCAACCAATACGGATTAGGTGACTGATGCTGAGCCAAGCCGACAACGCACTCCTTACGCTGAGCGGCCCCGGCACACCGATGGGCGACCTGCTGCGCCGCTTCTGGATGCCCGCCCTCCTCTCCGAGGAACTGGCTGAGCGCGACGGGCCGCCGAAGAAGATCAAGATCCTGGGCGAGGAGTTGCTGGCCTTCCGCCAGACCGACGGTCGCGTCGGCATCGTCGAGCAGCATTGCCCGCATCGCGGCGCCAACCTCTACTTCGGGCGCAACGAGGAATGCGGCATCCGCTGCGCCTTCCACGGCTGGAAGTTCGACATCGACGGCAACTGCGTCGACCTGCCGACCTCGCCACCGGAGTCTTCGTACAAGGACACGATCAAGCTGCTCGCTTATCCCACGCGCGAATGGGCCGACATGATCTGGGTCTACATGGGCCCGCGCGAGCACATGCCCGAGCTGCCCCAATTCGCGATGGGGCTGGTGCCGGCGGCTCAACGCTACGTCTCCAAGAAGT
>JAUXRT010000611.1 GCA_030681635.1 Reyranella sp. | reverse complement strand
CCGATTTCATCCAGGCCTATATCTTTCCCGGCGGCATGTTGCTCAACGAGCCTCGATTCCAATCCCTTGCGGCTAAACGCGGGCTGAGCTGGGACGATCGCGACGGCTTCGGCCTCGATTATGCCGAGACCCTGCGGCTTTGGCGGGCGCGTTACGACCAGGCGGTGGCCGAAGCTTTCCTTGATGCCATGCCGCGGATCGGTGATGCCGGCGAAGGCGTTGAACTCGGCAGCCGACAACGTGGTCGGCACGGCCAGCATGCGGATGGCATCGGCCGGCGGCTTGATCGCCTCGGCCGGCGGCGCCGCGCCCTCTTTCGGCTTGCCGGCACGGTAGAGGTCGAGATCTTCTATCCGGGTGGCGTTCTGCCAAAGCGCGATCAGCATCACCTTGGTGGCGTCGATCGCCGAACCGCCGCCCACCGCCACGATCAGGTCGGCCTTGGCCTCGCGCGCCAGCGCCGCGCCTTCGATCACGCAGGGCCGGGGCGAATGGGCGGTGATGCTGGCATAGACGCCGGCATAGCGGTCGCCAAGGTCGCGGATGACGTCGGCCAGCAGTGCGCTCTGGGCCACCGATTTGGTGGTCGTGATGAAGACACGCTTCGCGCCCAGCCGCTCGGCCTCGGCCCGCAGCGCCGCGCCCGCCGGCTTGCCGTAGACCACACGCTCGATGTCCTGGTGGCCGTGGATGCCGTTCAGCATGTCAGTAACTCCTCACACCCCACCCCCTGAGGAGCGCCCGCAGGGCGCGTCTCGAAGGGTGGATACAGCAACGGTGTTCCCATCCTTCGAGACGGCCGCTCTGCGGCCTCCTCAGGATGAGGTCAAGTGCTCAACCGATATGCCGCCGATAAAGCGCCAGCATGCGTTCGTAGTGCTTTTCACGGGCGGCTTCGTGCAGGTTGCCGCGGTCGGAGAAGGCGTAGCCGTGGTGCGTGCCCGTCTCGGTCTCGACGCGCGAGGGGAACGGCGCCGAGGCCAGCAGCTTCTCGAACTTGGCGACATCGGACAGCGGCACGTAGGTGTCGTGCTCGGCGAACGCGTAATAGCCCTCGGCCGTGATGTCACCCAGCATCAGGTGCGGCGAGTCCGGCTTGTCGGTGAGCAGCCGCGTTCCGTAGTAGGAGGCGAAGCAGGCGATGCGGTCGGGATGCGCCGCGGCCGCGGCCGTGACGAAAGCACCGCTCATGCAGTAGCCGACCAGGCCGATCTTGCCGGGCCTGGCGTCGGGCATCGACGGAAGCTTGTCCAGGATCACGCCGGTATCGGCCGCGACCTTGGCGTTGGAGATCGATTCCAGGAATCCGAACATCCTGGTGCGGTTCGACTCAGCGTCGGGATGATCCCGCGTCGGCCCGCACACGAAGTCGCGGATAGTGCGGTAGTAGAGATTGGGCAGCAGCACGTAGTAGCCGGACTGCGCGATCCTGCGGCAGATCTCCTTCAGGCCCTCGCGCACGCCGGGTGCATCCATCAGCATCAGCACGACCGGCAGCGGCCCGCCATCGTCGGGCCGCACGGTGTAGGTGTTCATCGCGCCATCTTGCGTGGCGATATCCAGGTCACGTTCGATCATGGCCGGACGGTACCGGCCCCGCGCCCCATGGTCTATAACCGCGGCCTCTCATTGGGTTCGAGGAGTGGAACGAGATGCCCGTCGAAATTGGGGGCGCCCTGGAAGGCCTGAAAGTCATCGATCTGTCGCGCGTGCTGGGCGGGCCCTATTGCGGCCAGATGCTGGCCGACCACGGCGCCGAGGTGATCAAGATCGAACCGCCCCAGGGCGACGTGACGCGCACCTGGGGCCCGCCGTTCGACAAGGAAGGCATCTCGGCCTACTTCGCCGGCATCAACCGCAACAAGCGCACGATCGCCCTCGACCTCTCCAAGCCCGAGGGCCGCGAGGTCCTGCTGAAGCTGCTCGCAGAGGCCGATGTGCTGATCGACAATTTCAAGACCGGCACGATGGAGAAGTGGGGCATCGGCTATGCCGAGACACTCGCCAAGAAGTTCCCGCGCCTCGTCCATGCCCGCGTCTCGGGCTTCGGCGCCGACGGGCCGCTGGGCGGCTTCCCGGGCTACGACGCCATGGTGCAGGCCTCCTCCGGCCTGGTCTCGGTCAACGGCTCGGCCGAGAGCGGCCCGGTGCGCATCGGCGTGCCGGTGGTCGACCTCTCGACCGGCATGAACGCCACCATCGGCATCATGATGGCGCTCTATGAGCGCAACCGCTCGGGCAAGGGCCAGTTCGTCGATGCCACGCTCTACGACAGCGCCATCGCGCTCCATCAGCCGCACGCGCCCAACTACTTCACGGCGGGCCAGACGCCCAAGCTCGTGGGCAACAGCCACGGCAGCCTGGCGCCCTACTCCAACTTCCCGACCAAGGGCCGCAACATCGTGGTCGGCGCCGGCAATGACGGTCAGTTTCGCAAGCTGACGCAGATGCTGGGCAAGCCGGAGCTTGCGGACGATCCGCGCTTCAAGACCAACAAGGATCGTATCGCCCACAAGCCCGAACTCGAGGCCGAGCTGCGCGCCCTCCTGAAGGATCGCGATGCCGTGACCTTCGCCGACGAGCTGATGCGGGGCGGCGTGCCCTCGGGCGCGGTGCTGGAAGTGCCCGACGTCATGGAGCATCCGCACACCAGGCATCGCGGCATGGTGTGGGAGAAGGACGGCTATCGGAACGTCGGCAATCCCGTAAAACTGTCGCGGACGCCGGCCGGCGTGCGCAGCAAGCCCAAGAAGTTCGGCGCCGATACCAAAGCGGTGCTGGCCGAGGCCGGCTATTCGGCGACCGAGATCGACAGGCTGGTGGCCACCGGCATCGCCCTCACCGAGATCAAGAAGGCCTGAGGAGACGACGATGTTCCAACCCGACCTCCTGAAGGGCAAGCGCATCCTGGTGACGGGCGGCGGCACCGGCCTTGGCCGCTCGATGGCGCATCGCTATCTCGAGCTCGGCGCCAATGTCGTGATCTGTGGCCGCCGCGAGGACGTGCTGAAGGAGACCGCCGCGGAACTGGCGAAGGAAACCGGCGGCGAGATCGAGACGGTGGGCTGCGACGTGCGCGTCGCCGACGCCGTCGAGGCGATGATGGACAAGATCTGGGAGAAGCGCCCGCTCGACATCCTGGTCAATAACGCGGCCGGCCAGATCCTGGCGCAGACCAACAAGATGTCGTCGCGCGCCATCGATGCCGTTCTGGGCATCGTGCTGCACGGCTCGGCCTACTGCACCGTGGCGGCGGGCCGGCGCTGGATCGATGCCGGGGAACGCAACAAGGTGGTGATGTCGATCCTCACCGTCTCGTCGCTGACGGGCGCGCCGTTCACGGTGCCCTCGGCGATGGCCAAGGCCGGTGTGCTCGCCATGACCAAGAGCCTCGCCGTCGAATGGGGCCCCAAGGGTATCCGCACCTGCGCCATCGTCCCCGGCCCCTTCCCGACCGAAGGCGCCTGGAGCCGGCTGATGCCTAAGGAGCGCGGCGGCCAGGAGGAGATGATCAAGGCGATCCCGATGCGCCGTGTCGGCGAGCATATCGAACTCGCCAACCTCGCCGCCTACCTGGTGAGCGACGGGGCGGCCTACATCAACGGCGACGCCATCGTGATCGACGGCGGCAAGATGCTGCAGTCGGGCGGCGGCGGTGCGAACACATCGGCCATGCTCGACTGGACCGACGAGCAGTGGGACGCGCTCCGGCCCAAGAAGAATCAGTAGGTCAGCGCCCCTGTCTTGATTGTCCACCGCGGGCGGGCCTACGTTTCCTGACAGCAGGAGGGTAGGCAGCGCCTATGATTCCACCGAATCGAAGAGGGTGACGCGGCGCCGTAATTCCGCGACCGGATCGTTCCCAGCTTCCTGAGACAGGGAGAGGATTATGTCCCGAGCGAACCCCGTCTGCCGCAAGCGGACGGGGTTCTCGTTTGGGTATCAGGCCTCGTCGGTCGACGGCCGGCCGGTGTTGATCCAGGCCGTCAACAGATCATAGAACACCGCCAGCACGACCGGGCCGATGAACAGGCCGATCAGGCCGCCGGCCAGGGTGCCGCAGATCACACCGGCGACGATCACGGCCATCGGCGTCTGCAGGCCCCGCGCCATCAGTATCGGACGCAGCACGTTGTCGAGCAGCAGCAGTGGCACCGTGTAGACGGTGAAGAGTGCGGCCGACAGGGCGGGCAGATATATCCACGCCCATATGATCACCGGAATCATGACGAGGTTGGGGCCGACCTGGACGATCGCCAGCACCAGGCAGGCGAAGGTGATGGCGCCGGCAAAGGGAACGCCCGCCACCAGCATGCCGATGCCGATCAGCGCCGACTGCAGGAGCGCGACGCCGATCACGCCCTGCGAGACGGTGCGGATGGTCGAGCCCGCGATCTCGACGAAATGCCGGCCACGGGCATCGGCGACACGGCCGGCGAGATCGCCCACGGTCGTGGTCAGCCTGTCCGAGTAGGCGAGCAGCACACCCGACACGATGATCGCGCCGGCAAACTGCAGGACCTCGAAGAAGACGCCGGCCGCCAGCGCGCCGACCCAGCGGCCGACCGAGGCGATCTGGCCGACATGGGCCGACAGCAGGGTGCGGATGTCGTGCGAGGCGTTCAGCCAGAAGTCATAGAGGCGCGCACCGACCAGCGGCCAGTCGCGCACCGACTCGGGCGGCGGCGGCATCACCTGCTTGCCGCCGACCAGGAGCCGGGCATAGGCATCGAGGGTCTCGATCGCGGAGGCCGACAGGATCACCACCGGCGCCAGCAGCAGCACCAGCAGCAGGACCGACAGCAGTGCCGCCGCCAGGCCGTGATGCAGGCGCAGACGCCGGCGGAGCGCCGCGAACACCGGATAGACGGCGACCGCCAGGATGATGGCCCAGATGATCAGCGGCGCCACGGGCCGCATCAGGGCAATGCTCATGTAGACGACGCCGGCGATCAGCGCGAGGCGGATCGCCACATCGATCGTGAACCGCGTTATCTCCGCCCGTCCCTTTTCCGTCTCGATCACCGCCGCCTCCCACCCTGCAGGATGAGCGCTGTTCCTAGCGAGCGGGCGCGCCACCGTCCATCGGCCGGCTCTTGTCGGCAGACCGATGGATCGCCGATACTCGCCCCTTCGGGGGAGGCGTCAGGTATGGATCAGTACGACTACATCATCGTGGGTGCGGGCTCGGCAGGCGGCACGCTCGCCGCCCGGCTCACGGAAAATCCGGCAACCAAGGTTCTCCTGCTGGAGGCGGGCGCGGCCAGCCATCCCTACGCCCGCATGCCGCTCTCCTTCGGCCTGCTGATCGACAATCCGGCGGCCAACTGGCTCTACCAGTCCGAGCCGGAGCCCAACACGGCCAACCGCGTCATCCCGGTGCCGCGTGGAAAACTGCTGGGCGGCTCCAGCTCGATCAACGGCCTGGTCTGGGTGCGCGGCCAGCCGCTCGACTTCGACACCTGGGCGCAGATGGGCAACCGCGGCTGGAGCTGGCGCGAGGTCGCGCCGCTGTTCACGCGCATCGAGAATTTCGTCGACGGCGACGG
>JAUXRT010000734.1 GCA_030681635.1 Reyranella sp. | reverse complement strand
AGCGGCCATTTAATTGCGCCGGCCGTTGCCGGCTTCATCCTGGCCTGGAGCTCGCCCGAGGTGGTGTTCACCGTGGTCGGGCTGCTGAGTTGTGCTGCCTTCGTGCCGGCGCTGTTCGTGCGCTTCGACGAGTCCAAGCGGGAGGCGGTCGAGCGTACGAGCTTTTTCGCCGAGCTGGTCGACGGCGTAAAACATGCCGCGACACGGCGCGAGCTCTGGTTCGTGGGCGTGCTCGAGTTCGCGATCTACGGCTCGATCTATTCGCTCAAAGCCTTCCTGCCGATCTTCGCCCTCGAGGCGGGATATGGCGTGTGGGCGGCCGGCCTGTTCTTCACCTTCCAGGAGGCGTCGCACCTCATTGTCCGGCCGTTCGGCGGCAGACTGGGCGATCGGCGCGGCTACGTGCCCACCATCGCCCTTGGTCTGTTGGCGATCGGCGGCGCGCTGGTGGCGCTGCCCTACGCTCCCACCGCCAGCGTGCTGTTGGCGCTTGCCGTCGTCGTCGGCATCGGCCAGGGCCTCACCTTCCCGTCGACGGTGGCGCTGATCGGCAATCGCATCGCCGCCAGCCATATCGGCATGGGCCTGGGCTTCTACGGCGCCCTGCGCAATCTCGGCAAGGTGGCGGGCCCGATCATCATCGGCGCCCTGCTACAGGTCTTCGCCGCCAAGCTGGTGTTCCCCGGCCTCGGCATCGCCGCCCTGCTGGTCGCCGCCACGCTCTTCGTGGTCGTGACACCCCGCCGTGGTGGCGTTCAGACTCCCTGACGCGCCGCGCGGTACTCCGTCTCCGTCCGCGCCACCAGCTCGGCGACCGACGGCACGTCGCTGACGCCCGATACCGAGTGGCCGGCGCTCCAGATGTCCTTCCAGCGCTTGGACTCGGGTTTATCACGCTCCGAGGCGTTGATGTCCTTGGCGATGTCGATGGCGCCGCGCGCCGGCAGATTGTCGGGATCGAGACCCGCCGCGGCGATCGACGGCCGCAGCATGTTGGTTTCCAGGCCGGTGAAGGCCCGCGTCAGCAGCACGTCGTCCAGCCGGCTCTGCACCAGCATCTGCTTGTAGGCGTCCTTGGCCAGGCTCTCGCGGGTGGCGATGAACCTGGTGCCCATGTAGGCGAGGTCGCAGCCCAGTGTTTCGGCGGCGGCAATCGCATGGCCGTCGGCCATGCCGCCCGCCATCACCACGATGCCATCCCAGAAGGAACGCACGGCGCGGACGAAGGCGAAGGGATTGGCCCAGCCGGTCTGGCCGCCGGCGCCGGCCGTCAGCAGCACCAGCCCGTCGACGCCTGAAGCAATCGCCTTCTCGGCGTGACGCACCGAGGCCACGTCGGCCAAGACCAGGCAACCCGCGTCCTTGAGCGGCTTCATCACCGGCTCGGGCGAACCCACCGACGTGATCACCAGTTCGACCCCGGCCCGCAACACCGCCGCCAGATCGTCGGCCACGCGCGGGTTGGAGCGATGCACGATCAGGTTGGGACACAGCGGTGCCGGGGCGCGGCCGGTCTCGTCGGCGGCGCGCTTGAGATCGTCGGCCATCTCCAGAAGCCAGCGGTCGAGTTCCCCGACCGTGCGGCAGTTGGCGGTCGGGAACGAGCCGACCACGCCGCTGCGGCAGGCGGCCGTCACCAGCGCCGGCCCCGACACCAGAAACATCGGGGCCGCGATCAGCGGCAGGCGGAGACGGTTCGTGAGGGCTGCGGGCAGCACTTCAGGCCGCGGCGGTGAGGCCTTCCTGCTCGAGCACGCGCTTCACGGCCGGACGCGCCTTCATGCGCTCGTAGTGGGCCGCGACATTCTTGGGCAGCGGCATCTTCATGCGACCGTGCGCCCAGAACTCGACATAGAAGAGCGCGGCTTCGGCCACCGAGAACTTGCCGGCGAGGTACTCCTTGCCCTCGAGCGCCTTGTCCATCAGGGCGAGGCCCTTCTCCATGATCTCCTTGCCGCGTGCCTTGACCTTGTCATGGTCGGCTTCGGTCGGCGCAAAATTCACCGGCCGGAACATGCGCGAGAAGCCCTGCATGTGCATGGTCGAGACGGCGTAATCCATCGCCTCGAGGGCGCGCGCCTCGCCGTCGGCGTCGGACGGCAACAGGCTCTTCTCGGGATTCTTGCGGGCAAGCCAGGTGGCGATCGCCGGGAACTCGGTCAGCACCGAGCCGTCGTCCTTCTGCAGCGTCGGCACCTTGGACTTGGGATTGAGTTTCACGAAATCGGGGCCGTACTGCTCCTGCTTCGCGCCATCGATCTTCTGGACGTCGTAGGGCTTGCCGATTTCCTCGAGAATGACGTGGATACCGAGCGAGCAGGCGCCGGGCATGTAATAGAGCTTCATTGTTTCCTCCGGGTAGATTTCAGACAGGCGACGAGACTATCTCATCGCAGCAGGGCGAGAAGCGCAATCCCGCCCACCACCAGCGCCGAGGCAGCCATGCGGCGGAGGCCGAAGCCCTCCTTCAGTACGAGTGTGCCGAGCACGGCGCCGAAGATCACGCTGGTCTCGCGCAGCGCCACCACCGGGCCGAGCGGCAGGCTCTGGGCGGCGAGCAGGAAAGCAAGGAAGCCCAGCACCGAGATGACACCGGCCAGCAGGCCGATGCCGCCGTGGCGGCGGATATAGGCCGGGAGCTGGGCGCGGCGAGTCACCAGCGCGTAACCGACCATGCCGAGGCCGGTGATGATTTCCAGGCACGCCTGGAAACCGAGCACCGTGCCGGCGGCGCGCACGCCCAGGCCGCCGAAGAAGCTGTAGGTCGCGACCGACACGCCGGTCGCCAGCGCAAAACCCACCGCCGGCCCGCTGGCGCCGGCGCCGATCGACAGCACCATGATGCCGAGCGAGATCAGACCGACGGCCACCATCTGGCCGGTGCTGAGCGCCTCGCCGATGGCGAGGAAGGCCGCGATCGTCATCAGCACCGGCGCCAGGCCGCGGGCCAGCGGATAGACCACGCTCATGTCGCCCGCGCCATAGGAGCGGATCAGTAGCGCGTAGTAGGCGAACATCACGCAGGAGGTGAGCGCCAGCCATTTCCAGCTCTCGGACGCCGGCCAGTCGACGAAGGGAAGGGCTGCCAGGCCCAGCACGAGGCCGGCGGTGCGGATCGCCACCATGGTGAGCACGCGGTCGCCAGCCGACTTCACCAGCGCATTCCAGATCGCATGGGCGATCGCCGACAGAATGACGAGACCGTAGAGCAGCGCCGGGGTCATGCGGATCGACAATCCGCCCCCGCGCCTTATTCTGCAAACGACGCACGAGGGGGAGAACGCATGGCGAAATCGACGTTGCGGGCGATGGTCGGAACTCCGCAGACCAAAATCGGCACCTTTCTGTTCGAGTTCACGACCCCCGGCATCGGACAGATCCTGAAGGCAGCGGGCGCCGACTATGCCGTGCTCGACATGGAGCACACCGGCTTCAGCTTCGACACGGTGCGCAGCGTCGTGCGCTATCTGCAGGCCGCCGACCTGCCCCTGGTCGTGCGCGTGCCCTCGCAGGCCCGCCACCATATCTCGCGCGCGCTGGATACCGGCGCCGACGGCGTCATGGTGCCGATCGTGTCGTCGGTCGAGCAGGCCAAGGCGGTGCTGGATGCCGCCAAGTACTGGCCCGACGGCACCCGCGGCGTGGCGCTGGGCCTCGCCCACGAACGCTTCGCCATGCGCACCGAGCCGCTGTTGCCGCGCTTTGCCGAGCAGAACGCCCGCACCGCCATCATCCTGCAGGTCGAGGACCCGAGGGGCGCTTCGGCGGCCGACGAGATCGCCTCGATGCCCGGCGTCGACATGCTGTGGCTTGGCCACAACGAC
>JAUXRT010000729.1 GCA_030681635.1 Reyranella sp. | reverse complement strand
TTCTTGGCCAAGGCCGCCAGGAAGGCGGCAAACGGGATGCCGGCGGTCTCGCCGCCCGCTACCACGTCGATCTTGTTCCAGCCGATGGTCTTGTCGATCATCTTGAACGCGTGCTGCATGATCTTGGCGCGCGCTTCCGGGAACGAGATGATCTTCCGGCAATCGATATAGACCGGGCTCGCCCGGCCCGACGTGAAGATGTACGGATTGTCGGGTCGGCAGTGGATCGCCTCGATTTCCAGCAGCAGGCGTGCAGTCTCACGCGCTTCCGGCGTGCCGCTGGCCCTCGATGAAATACCCTTACCGTTCAATTTGTTGGCCGGCTTTTCCACAGTCAAAGACCCGGACGATTTGGCTTTCTTCTTCGTCGCCATGCTGCTTTTTCCCCCCGGCCGCTTGCGACAAAATGACGGCCGTGTGTTTAGCGTTCATCCACAGGACCGGCAAGGGCAGTGGCGGTGAATCAGGCGTCCGGAGGGTGGGAATCTAGTCGGTCTCTTTATAAGACTGATGATTTATGCCGGCGACGGGCAAACGCCAGCCCCGGTAGATCGACATGAGACGCAGAAATAGACACAAGGCCGCCCCAAAAAGGGCTGTCGGGAGGACGGGCAGGCCCATCCAGAAGCCCAGGGCAACCGAGCCGGACCCGGCCAGGGCGGCCACCGCATAGAGTTCCGAGCGGAGAACCGTCGGGACCTGCAGGGTGAGCAGGTCGCGGGCGACGCCGCCGCCGATGCAGGTGATCATCCCCATCATCGCCGCCATCATGGGGGTAAGGCCGTAGGCCAGTGCCTTCTCGGTGCCAGTCACGGCGAAGAGGCAGAGCCCCGCCGCATCGAACAGCAGGACCGGGGTTTTCAGGCGGGCAATCGCGTCCGAGGCGAAAAAGCCCAGCAGTCCGGCGGCAACGGCGGCGGCCAGGTAGCGCCAGTCGGCGATGGCGGCTGGCGGCACGGCGCCGATCAGCAGGTCGCGGGCGATGCCGCCCGCGACGGCCGCCACCCAGGCAACCACCAGCACGCCGAACAGGTCGAGCCGGCGGCGAACGCCACGGGTGGCGCCGCTGATGGCGAACACGAACGTGGCGGCGAGGTCCATCGCGTCGAACAGCATCGTATCGACAATACATGGATTGCCGTCGTCCGCCGAGGTGGCAGAGTGCGGCCGGGGGAGCATGGATGGCCCAACGTTCTTTTCGAGAGTCGCGGATCTACCGCTTCGTCACCGGCCGACGGCGTCTGTTGCTGTCGTTTGCCGCCGGGCTGGTCCTGTTTGTGCTCCTTCCCGGGTGGATCCGGCTGCCGACCCGCCTGATCGTGGCCTGGGATCTGACGGCGATGATCTACATTGCGGCGAGCCTGTGGATGTTCGTGCATTCCACGGTCGAGACCTGTCGTAGCCGCGCGGCACTCTACGATGAAGGTGACTGGATCATCCTGCTGCTGGTGATCGCCAGCGCCGCCGCGAGCTTCGGCGCCATCTTCGCCGAGCTGCCGGCGCTCAGGCAACCCGAGCATTCGGTGACCCTGGCCCTCATCCTCACGGGCGCGACGGTGGCGCTTTCGTGGACCTTCACCCACACGGTCTTCACGCTGCACTATGCCAACGTCTACTACCGCCACGACGACGATGGGCCGGGTGGCCTCGACTTCCCCGGCGATCGCCAGCCGGACTATCGCGACTTCCTCTACTATTCCTTCGTCATCGGTTGCGCGGCGCAAACCGGCGACGTCGCCACGACCTCTGTCGCCATGCGCTACCTGAGCCTCGTGCACGGCATCGTGGCCTTCACCTTCAATACCGCCATCCTCGCGCTGACGATCAACGTCGGCGCCAGCCTGTTGTCCTGATCTCCCGGCGAAGCGCAGTTGCAGCGGCGGGCCTGACTTTTCAAATCTGGCCCAACTCGACACACGGAAATTTGGCTTTCCAGCCACCGGGAAGCCAACAAAAACGGGCTTTTGCCCGGCTCACTGGGCACACCTGAAACGGCCGTGTGTTGTGCCCTTAAGTGTGCCCGGAGCTGTCTTGCGGTCCGGCGCACGATTGCCTGTCCACGGTTCGCGGCGTGGCTCTTTGCTGTTGGTGCCAGCACTGCCAGCACGAAACCCCCAGCACGAAATCCTGTGGGTTGATTGGGACTGTGTCTCTCCCCAGGTCAGGACCTGGGGCGGCTGCACCGAGCGCTTCTATTGCACAAACCCGCAGGCGGCCGCGGGCCGGTCGTGCCGGAAACAAACAAAAGAGACCGGCGCAATCCCCGCCAGCCTGTCAGAAAACATAACTTAAACCTGCTGAATTTGCAACTGTATGAGAGAAGTTTGTGCGAGCGCGCTTGTCATCCTCAAGGGCGCGATGCGACCATGGCGCGAAGCGCAGTTATCGGGAGACGTGCATGGTGAAGCCAATCATGAACCTGGACGAGGTCGAGTTCGACGACGTCGAGGAGAACGGCATCTACACGTCGAGCCGCGCAACGATAAGCGACCATATCGGTGCGAGAAACCTCGGCTACAACCTGACCGTCCTGCCGGCTGGCAAGGCTCAATGCCCTTTCCACTGTCACCATGGTGAAGAGGAAATGTTCCTCATCCTGGAGGGTGAGGGCGAGCTCCGCTTCGGCGAGAAGCGCTTTCCGATCCGCCGGCACGACGTTATCGCCTGCCCCCCTGGCGGGCCGGAGGTGGCACACCAGATCGTCAACACCGGCACGGTGACGATGCGCTATCTCTCGCTGTCGACGCTGGTCGAGGTCGAAGCCTGTGAATACCCGGATTCAGGCAAGGTGCTGGTCGTGACAGGCAAGCGGGGAGATCGGGGCCTCCGGAAGGTTTTTCGCGCCGAGAATACGGTCGATTATTACGACCGCGAGACAACTGAAGCCGAGCCGAAGGTCGGTAAGCCGTAGGCGTTGGAGTCCATCCGCCAGGTCTCTCCTCGCGAGGTCTCGCCTCACTAGGTCTCCCCGTCGTGCGTGTCGCGGCTGATGGGCGTGTGCTGGCTGATGGAGTCGCCATCGTCCTTCCGCAGTTCCATGAAGACGGCCGACGACAGGATCGTCATCGCGCCCAGGATGAGGAAGGCCTGCTGCACGCCGTGGATCATCGCCGAGGGATTCGAGTGGGCGCCGGCGGGAACGAAAAGGGCTGCGATCAGGGAGGCGCCGGCGACGCCGAAGCTGATCGCCAGCTGCTGGCCGGTGGCGGCGATCGTGCTGGCGCCGCTCGTCTGCGCGCCCGAGACGTCGGCATACACCAGCGTGTTCATGCTGGTGTATTGCATCGACGTGAAGAAGCCGAGGATGAAGGCCTGGACGACGATCCGCCAGACCGGCGTCTCGCTGCCGACGGTCGCGAACGACATGATCATGAGGCCGACA
>JAUXRT010000710.1 GCA_030681635.1 Reyranella sp. | reverse complement strand
TGAACGGCATCGGCGCGGCGCTGGAGGACCTGTTGGCCACCCAGCCCGCGCCGATGCGCATTCTCATTTGCGGCTCGCTCTACCTCGCGGGCGCCATACTGGCCCGCAACGGCTGAGCGACCTGCTTAGACGACGGTGTTGATCCAGCTCACCAGCTTCTGCTTGGGCTCGGCGCCGATCTTGGTCGCGGCGACCTGGCCGTTCTTGAACAGCAGCAGGGTCGGGATCGAACGGACGCCGTAGCGCGTCGGCACCATCGGATTCTCGTCGATGTTGACCTTCACGACCTTGAGCTTGCCGTCCATATCCTTGGCGATGTCTTCCAGCGACGGGCCGATCATGCGGCAGGGCCCGCACCACTCGGCCCAGAAGTCGACCAGGACGGGCGTGTCCGATTTCAGGACTTCCTGCTCGAAGGAAGCATCGGTTGCTTTGATGGTCATGGTGGGTTCTCCCAAAAACAATACAGGCCGGTCGAATGGACCGGCGCCGCCCTTGCCCAGAAGCTAGGAACCGGAACCCTGCGAGTCAAGGTGTGGTGGCATAAGGCATTGATTTATCTAGGGTTTCTCCGTCGATCTCCATCAGCCTGGGGGCTGCTGTCCACAGCAAAAAGGCCCGTACCGGGCGGCCGGGATAGATCGCCTGGAGAAGGCTGCGATAGAGCGCGAGCTGGCGGCGATAGGCGAGCGCCACGCCGTCGGCCGCGTCCGGCGGCGGCCGGTTGGTCTTGTAGTCGACGATCAACACTTCGCCCGCGGTGACGGCCAGCCGGTCGACCTGGCCACTGACGGTGAAGGTGCCGCGCGGTGTCCGCACGGTGCCGATCAAGGGCACTTCCGCGCGCGATCCCGGGGCGAACAGGGCGGCATGGGCGGGGGCTTCGGTGACGGCCAGCGCCTCCTCGGCCCAGAGGTCGATCTCCTCGGCGGCCAGGCCATGGGCGGGCAGGGACAGGAAGCGCCGCGCCGCGGCGGCACGCGCGGCGGGCGGAAGGCCCGGGAGATGGCGCAACAGCTCGTGGATCAGAGTGCCGCGGCGCCAGCGATTGGACTCGTCGCTTGCCAGCGGACTGAAGGACGGATTGTCGCTTGCGATCTCGTCGGGCAGCGGCTGAGACGGCGCGAGCGGGGCCGGTGGATCGGGCTCGGCCGGCGCCGTCTGGCGCGACCAGCCCGGCATCGCGTGCGGTGCGGCCAACGGCAGCTCTTCCTGGATGCCGCTCGGCAGCTTGCCGTCGCCGATCAGCTCGTAGCCGTCGCCTTCCCAGCCGTCGGTGCCGAGCGGGCCCTTGGTAAAGTCGAACGGCCGCTTGAGGGCCCGTCCGCGCGGTTGCTCCGCATCGGGCGAGATGTCGGCATTGACGCTGGCTTCCAGGCCGGCGGCGACGCGGTCGTACCAGCAGCCGGCATCCTGCGGCCGCGTGCCGACCCAGCCGCCGATATAGAGCCGGTCCTCGGCCCGGGTCATGGCGACGTAGAGAAGTCGGTTCTGCTCGTCCCTCGAGCGCGCCCGCATCTCGGCGCGCCAGGCGCGGGCGGCCTCGTTGGCATCGTCGCTGCGCGCCACCCACAGTCGCGCCTGGCCGTCGGCGGCGGTCAGCAGCCGCTCGTTGTTCTGGGGCACGCGCGTGGTGTCGGGCAGGTAGACGATCGGCGCCTGCAGTCCCTTGGCCGCGTGCACGGTGAGGATGCGCACCTCGCGGCGGCGGTTGGCGTCGAGGTCGCGCTTGATGTCGCCGCCGCCGGCCTCGAACCAGCGCAGGAAGCCTTGCAGGGAGCCCGCCTCGGCGCGCTGGTACTGCAGCGCGCGGGCCAGCAGCTCGTCGATCGGATCGGCGGCTTCGCGTCCCAGCCGTTCCAGCAGCCGCTCGCGGCCGCCTTCGGGGCCGAGCACTGTGGCAAAGAAATCGAACGGCGTGGTGTAGTCGGCGCGCGCCAGCCAGGCCGCGAGACGCTTGTGCGCGGCGGCGAACTGCAGGTCTTCGCCGGTCCGCCGACGCAGCTCCCGCCACAGCCGGCCGGAGCGATTCCAGGCGAGGCGAAACAGCGCTTCCTCGTCGAGCCCGATCAGCGGCGACTTCAGGAGGCACGCCAGGTTGAGATCGTCCTGCGGCAACAGCACGAAGCGGGCCAGCGCGAGCAGGTCCTGGATCGACAGTTCGCTGCCGAGGTCGAGCCGATCGACGCCCGCCACCTCGATCTCCTCGCGCTTCAGCGCCTTCACCAGCGCCGTGACGAAGGCATTGCGCCGGCGCACCAGCACCATGAAGTCGCCGGCATTCAGCAGCTTGCCGGTGCTCGAGCGCCTCTCATGGCCGATCAGGCTCTTGGCATGGAGCGCGATCATCCGGGCCAGCCGCTCATGCGGCGGCGCGAGCGCGCCCGGATCGGCATCGAGATCGGTCGGGTCGGCTTCGCTCCTGGCGCCGCGCACCAGCGGCCACAGCTCGACCACGCCCGGCTGGCCGATGCGGCTTGGCAAGTGCATCACATTGCCCGCCGCCCCAAGCCCCTGCGCCGCAGCGTCCTCGCCGAACACCCAGTCGACGGCGTCGAGCACGGCCGCCGTCGAGCGGAACGACACGAAGAGGTCGACGGTTTCAAATTTCATTTCCGCCGTCTTGCTGCGCTCGGCGAACCAGACGCGCATGTCGGCGAGCTTGCGCGGATCGGCGCGCTGGAAGCCGAAGATCGACTGCTTGGTGTCGCCCACGGCAAAGATCGTGCGCCGGCGGTCGACCGCGCCTTCGCCCACGAAGAATTCCTCGGTCAGGCGGCGGATCACCTCCCACTGGTCGGGGTTGGTGTCCTGCGCCTCGTCGACCAGCACGTGGTCGATGCCACCGTCAAGCTTGTAGAGCACCCAGGCCGCACTGTCGGCGCGCTCCAGCAGGCGCCGCGTGGCGACGATCAAATCGTCGTAGTCGAGGGCGGCCCGCCGGCGCTTGCCGCGCGCGTAGCGTTCGACGATGTCGAGGCCGAGCCGCAGGAGCGAGACCGTGAGTTCGACCAGCACGGCGGCGCGGATGCTCTCGTGGGCGACGGCCAGCCGGTCGCTCTCGGTGCGCAGGATGGCATCGATCTCCGGCATCTCCTTGAGAGCGGCCTTGCCCGCGATCTTCTTTCGCGGCTTGCCCTGCTGGGTGAAGAACACCGCGCGATAGTCGTCGAGTCGCGCCGGCCGCTCCTCGGAAGCGTCGAGCCAGAGCAGCATCAGCTCGCTGTATTTCTTGTTCTCCTTCTCGCCCTTGGCCAGTGCGCGCGCGGCGGCGCGCAGGCTGGGACCGTCGAAGGCCGCATCCGCGCAGCAGGCCGAGACAAGCGCGCCGGCGCTCGCATCGGGAGCCACGCCGAGCGCTGTCGCAAGGCGCGCGCGCTCGTTGGCGAGGCCTGCCTCGTCGGCGATGCGCGACAGCAGCCAGGCGCGCTCGCCCAACAGCTTCTTCATCAACTCGTCGTATTCGGCGATCGAGATGCGGCCGGCGACGGCGGCCAGCGCATCGCGCAGCGACGGCGGTGCATCGCGCCGCGCGAGGGCGGCCATCTGCTCGTCCTGCGCCTG
>JAUXRT010000708.1 GCA_030681635.1 Reyranella sp. | reverse complement strand
GGAATCGCGGTCGGCGCGGGCGCCATGCTGTGGCTGCGCGGCGACCTGCCGCCCGCCGTAACCATGTCCCCACCCGTGGTCGCTGCCGCGACCGGCGCCTGCGGCGGCAAGGTCAAATACTACCGCAACCCGATGGGCGCGCCTGACACCTCACCGGTACCGAAGAAGGACTCGATGCAGATGGATCACATTCCCGTCTGCGAGGACGAAGGTCCATCGGAGGACGGCAACGTCGTAAAAGTGAGCCTCGACCGCGTGCAGCGGCTGGGCGTTCGCAGCGAAGCCGTCGAGGAGCGCGCGCTCAGCCGTACCGTGCGCGCCTTTGCGTCGGTGCAGTTCGACGAGCGTCGTCAGACGGTGATCGCGCCCCGCTTCGGCGGTTGGATCGAGAAACTCTACGTCAACGCCACCGGCGACGTCGTGACCGCCGGCCAAAAGCTGTTCGAGGTCTACAGTCCCGAATTGAACGTGCTGCAGCAGGAATTCATGCTGTCGCGCGGCACGCAAAGCGCCGCCGAGGGCCGCCTGCGCAACCTCGACTATCCCGAGAGCGACCTGGAAAGACTGCGCCGCGGCGAACGCCCGCCGCGCACCATCGCGGTGCCGGCGCCGGCAGCCGGCACGGTGATCGAGAAGATGGCGGTCGAGGGCATGCGCTACCAGCCGGGCGAAACGCTGTTCCGGATCGTCGACACCTCGACGATGTGGGTGCTGGCCGAGGTCTACGAGCAGGACCTCGCTTTCGTGAAGGCGGGCGACATGGCCAAGGTCACGGTCAACGCCTGGCCCAACCAGCCCTTCCCCGGCCGCGTCACCTTCATCTATCCCGGCGTCGGCAAGGAAAGCCGCACGGCGCGGCTGCGCATCGAGGTCGCCAACCCCGACGGGCTGCTACGCGCCGACATGGCGGCCACCGTCGAGGTCGAAGCACCGATCCCCGGCCGGTGGGTCGCCGTTCCCGACTCGGCGGTGATCGACAGCGGCAAGCGCCAGATCGTGCTGGTCGATCGCGGCGAAGGCCGCTACGAGCCGCGGCCGGTGAAGCTCGGCGC
Source organism: Reyranella sp. (assembly GCA_030681635.1). Taxonomy (GTDB): domain Bacteria; phylum Pseudomonadota; class Alphaproteobacteria; order Reyranellales; family Reyranellaceae; genus Reyranella. The sequence goes on along the minus strand of JAUXRT010000708.1, from coordinate 2,996 downwards.
CCGCGTGCCGGGCTACGTCCAGGTGCTGGAAGGCCTCGACTCGGGAGAGCGCGTCGTCACCTCGGCCACTTTCCTGATCGATGCCGAGAGCAACCTGCGCGCCGCCCTCGCGGCGTTCACGGCGGGAGAGGCCAAATGATCGCCGGGCTCATTCGCTGGTCGGCACGTAACCTGCTGCTGGTCTTCGTGGCCACCTTGGCCCTGGTCGGCGGCGGACTCTACGCGGTCGGCCGCGTCTCTCTCGACGCCATCCCCGACCTCTCGGACACCCAGGTGATCGTCTACACCGAGATGGCCGGACAGGCGCCGCAGGTGGTCGAGGATCAGGTCACCTATCCGCTGACGACCGCCATGCTGGCGGTGCCGCGCAGCCGCGCCGTGCGCGGCTTCTCGTTCTTCGGCGTGTCGTTCGTCTATGTGATCTTCGAGGACGGCACCGACATCTATTGGGCGCGCAGCCGCGTGCTGGAGTATCTCAATTCCGGCGCCCAGAAGCTGCCGGCCGACGTCAAGCCGACCCTGGGCCCCGACGCCACCGGCGTCGGCTGGGTCTACCAATACGTCGTGGTCGGCGCCAACCGCTCGCTGGCCGAGCTACGCTCGCTGCAGGATTGGTACATTCGCTTCGGCCTCGCCAAGGCCGAGGGCGTGGCCGAGGTGGCGAGCGTCGGCGGCTTCGTGCGGCAGTACAACGTCGTCGTCGATCCGGTGAAGCTGCGCGGCTTCGGCGTGCCGCTGGCGCGTGTGATTGCCGCGATCCGTGCCTCCAACCGCGAGGTTGGCGGCCGGGTCGTCGAGATGGCCGAGACCGAGTTCATGGTGCGCGGCCGCGGCTACATCAAGAACACGGCCGACCTGGAGCAGATCGTGCTGCGCGCCGACGGGCCAGTGCCGGTGCTGCTGCGCGACGTAGCGCGCGTCGAGTTCGGCCCGGACGAGCGGCGCGGCGTTACCGAACTCGACGGCGAGGGCGAGGTGGTGAGCGGTATTGTGCTGCAGCGCTTCGGCCAGAACGCGCTCGACGTCATCGCCAACGTCAAGGCCAAGCTGAAGGAGATCGCGACCGGCCTCCCCGAGGGGGTGCGCGTCGAGCCGGTCTACGACCGATCCGACCTCATCTATCGTGCCATCGAGACGCTGGTCCATACGCTGATCGAAGAGAGCGTCGTCGTGGCGGCAGTCTGCTTCGTGTTCCTGCTGCACGTGCGCTCGGCGCTGGTGGCGATCATCACCCTGCCGGTTGGCGTGCTGATGGCGTTCCTCGCCATGCATCTGCTGGGCATCGGCTCCAACATCATGAGTCTCGGCGGCATCGCCATCGCCATCGGCGCCATGATCGATGCCGCCATCGTCATGATCGAGAACGCCCACAAGCACCTGGAGCGTCTGAAACCCGGCCAATCGCGGGCCGACGCGATCATCGAGGCGGCCGTCGAGGTCGGACCGGCGCTGTTCTTCAGCCTGCTGGTCATCACCGTGTCGTTCCTGCCGATTTTCGCCCTGGAGGCGCAGGAGGGGCGAATGTTCAAGCCTCTGGCCTGGACGAAGAGCCTGGCCATGGCGGCAGCGGCGCTGCTTTCCGTAACCCTGGTCCCGGCCATGATGCTGCTGTTCGTGCGGGGCCGCATTGTCCCGGAGCACCGCAATCCGGTGAACCGGCTGCTGATCTGGCTTTATCGCCCGGCGATCCGCCTGGTGCTGCGGGCGCGCGTACCCACGATCGCGGTGGCGCTCGCCGTGCTCGGCGTCACCGCGTGGCCGGCCACGCGACTCGGCACCGAATTCATGCCGGCCCTCGACGAAGGCACTTTGTTCTACATGCCGACGACGCTGCCCGGCCTCTCGGTTACCAAGTCGGCCGAGCTGCTGCAGACCCAGGACAAGATCATCCGATCGTTCCCCGAGGTGGCCTCGGTTTACGGCAAGAGCGGCCGCGCCGGCACGGCGACCGATCCCGCGCCGCTCGAAATGTTCGAGACGGTGATCAACCTCAAGCCCAAGGCGCTGTGGCGGCCGGGCATGAACGTCGATGGGCTGATCGCCGAACTCGACCGGGCGCTGCAGTTTCCCGGCGTCAGCAATGCCTGGACCATGCCGATCAAGGCCCGCACCGACATGCTGGCCACAGGCATTCGCACGCCGGTCGGCATAAAGCTGCTGGGCCGCGATCTCGGCGAACTGGAGGCTCTCGCCCGCCAGGTCGAGGCGGCGGTGCGTGCCGTGCCCGGCACGACATCGGCCTTCGCCGAGCGGGTCACCGGCGGCTCCTTCCTCGACATCGTGCCCGACCGGGCGCGACTCGCACAGTACGGCGTGCTGATCGAGGACCTGCAGCAGGCCGTGTCGAGCGCGCTGGGCGGCGAGGCGGTGACCACCACGGTCGAGGGACGGGAGCGCTATACCGTCAACGTCCGTTACCCGCGCGACCTGCGCTCCGACCCGCAGTCCATCGCCTCCGACGTGCTGGTCTCGACCATGCGCGGCGGCATGATCCCGCTCGGCCAGCTCGCCGACGTGAAGGTGAACCAGGGGCCAACCACCATCCGCACCGAGAACGCCCAGCTCGCGGTCTACGTCTTCGTCGACTACCGCGACCGCGACCTCGGCAGCTACGTCGCCGATGCAAGGCGCGCCGTTCAGGAGAAGGTGAAGTTTCCGCCAGGCTCGTATGCCATCTGGAGCGGCCAGTTCGAGTTTCTCGAACGGGCTGAGGCCCGTCTGCAGATCGTCGTGCCGGCCACGCTGCTGCTGATCCTGGTACTGCTCTATCTCAACTTCCGGCGCCTGACCGAGACGCTGATCGTCATGCTGTCGCTGCCCTTCTCGCTGGTCGGTGGCTTCTGGTTCGTGTGGTGGATGGGCTTCAACATGAGCGTGGCCGTCGCCGTCGGCTTCATCGCCCTGGCCGGCGTCGCCGCCGAAACCGGCGTGGTGATGCTGATCTATCTCGACCATGCCTGGCAAGCCGCGCAGGAAAAGTCGGCGCGGGCGGGACG
>JAUXRT010000694.1 GCA_030681635.1 Reyranella sp. | reverse complement strand
ACGCCCTCGAACAGGCGCACGGGACGCAGGTTCACATACTCGTCGAATTCGCGGCGGATCGGGATCAGGAGGCCCCACAACGAGACGTGATCGGGCACGCCCGGCCAGCCAACGGCACCGAGGAAGATGCTTTCGTACTGCTTCAGCGTTTCCATGCCGTCGTCCGGCATCATCTTGCCGGTCTTGGCAAAGCGGTCGCAGGACCAGTCGAAGTCGGTGAATTCCAGCTCGAAATTGAAGCGGCGCCCGGCGGCTTCCAGCACGCGCACGCCCTCCGGCAGAACTTCCTTGCCGATTCCGTCCCCCGGAATGAGTGCGATCTTGTGCTTAGCCATGTGTTTCCTCTCCTTGCGTCTCACGACGTATACTGAACGGGCATTCAGGGGCAAGCCCAGCAAGGAAACGCCATGTCCTATGACCTCAAGATCACTGGCGGCACGATCGTCGACGGCACCGGCAAGGCCGGATTCGTGGGCGATCTCGGCATCAAGAACGGCAAGGTGGTGGCAATCGGCAAAGCCGACGGCCCTGCCACCACGACGATCGACGCCCGGGGCAAGATCGTCTCACCGGGCTTCGTCGACGTTCATACGCATTACGACGCGCAGGTCCTGTGGGATCGCATGCTCAGCATCTCGCCGTGGCATGGCGTGACGACGACGGTGATCGGCAATTGCGGCTTCGGTGTCGCGCCGACCAAGGCCATCCACCGCAAGCTCATCCTGCAGACACTCGAGAAGGTCGAGGGCATGAGCCTCGATGCGCTGCACGCCGGCCTGGGCGAGGATTGGCCCTTCGAGACCTTCCCCGAGTATCTCGACGCCGTGGAGAAGCGCGGCTCGGCGATCAACATCGCGGCCCTGTTCGGCCACACGCCGCTGCGCATGTACGTGATGGGCGAGGAATCGACCGAGCGGGCAGCGACGCAGGACGAGATCAATTCGATGAAGAAACTGATGCGCGAGGCAATGGACGCCGGCGCGATCGGCTTCGGCACCTCGGTGTCGGTGAGCCACAACGGCTATGCCGGCAAGCCCGTGCCGAGCCGGCTGGCTGCGGTCGAGGAAATGGACCAGCTCGTCTCGGTGATGGGTGAGCTGAAGCGCGGCCTGATGCAGATCACCATCGGCCGCGAGTTTTCGACGCGGCACATGGCCGAGGTCAGCCGCAAGTACGGCATTCCGGTCACCTGGACCGCCCTTCTCTCCTACCTCTACGGGCCGGGCGGCCATCGCAAGCAGCTCGACCTCGCCGCCGAGCAGCGCAAGTCGGGCGCGATGGTGATCCCGCAGGTGAGCTGCCGGCCGCTCAACTTCGAATTCACCTTCGGCGAGCCGTTCATCTTCGACGTCATGAAATTCATGAACGAGCTCGCCATGGCCGACGCCAAGGCGCCCGGCACGCGCCGCCGCGCCTATGCCGATCCGGCGTGGCGCGAGAAGCTGCGCAGCGAGGTGACACCCCTCTTCCAGCGCTGGTGGGATCGCGTCGTCATCGCCTGGGCGCCCTCGCACAAGGAACTCGAGGAGATGCCGCTCGCCGTCGCGGCCGCCAAGCTAAACAAGGATCCGGTCGATCTCGCCCTCGACATCGCGCTCGCCAACGACCTGCAGGCGCGCTTCCGCATGGCCGTCATGAACTTCGACGAGAAGGAAGTGGCCGAGCTGATCACCGACCCCAACACCATCATCGCGCTCAGCGACGCCGGCGCGCATGCCAGCCAGCTGTGTGATGCCTGCTACTCGACCCACCTGCTCGGCCATTGGGTGCGCGACCGCAAGGTCTTCACCCTCGAGGAAGCGGTGCACAATCTGACGCAACGCCCGGCCGAGATGTTCGGCATCACCGACCGCGGCCTGCTGGCCGAGGGCCGCCCGGCCGATGTCGTGGTGTTCGACGCCAAGACCGTGGGACCGGGACCGCTGAAGCGGGTCAACGACCTGCCCGCCGGCGCCGACCGCCTCGTGTCGCAGGCCAACGGCATCGACGCCGTGATCGTGAACGGCGAACTCATTCGGCGCGACAACAAGGATGTCTTCGCCGCCAACGACAAGCTGCCCGGCCGCCTGCTCCGCAGCGGTCGCGCCGCCTGAGATTTCAAAAAAGGGAGAAATGAAATGATCCACGTCATCGCCATCATCACCGCCAAGCCCGGCAAGCGCGACGAAATCCTGAAGAACTTCAAGGGCAACGTCCCCGCCGTGCACGCCGAGAAGGGCTGCATCGAGTACGGCGCCGCGGTCGACACCGATGGCGGCCCGTTCGCCAAGTTCGGCGCCGACACTTTCGTGGTGATCGAGAAGTGGGAGAGCATGGACGATCTCAAGGCCCACGGCGCGTCTGCGCACATGAAGGCCTACG
>JAUXRT010000684.1 GCA_030681635.1 Reyranella sp. | reverse complement strand
CGCGGCCCCGCGCCCTTGCGCGTGTCGTCGCCGCCGTCGGGGTTCTCGATCTTGATCACCTCGGCGCCCATGTCGGAGAGCATCTGGGTGCACATGGGCCCCGCGATCACGCGGGAGAAATCGATGATTCGGATGCCGTCGAGCGGCGGACGACCTGATGTTGCCATGGCTGCAAGGTAGGGCTGCAGGCGCCGCGCTGTCCATGCGCGGCCGTTCCGTTAGACTGCACCGCCATGAACACATTCCGCATGACGCTGTCTCGCCGCCTCCTGCTCGCCCTCTCCGCATCGGCCGCCCTGCCGGCTGCGGCCCAGACCGAGGCTTTCCCCACCAAGACGATCCGCATCATCGTGCCCTTCGCGCCGGGCGGCTCGGGCGACATCACCGCGCGCCTGGTCGGCAAGTACATCGAGGACAAGACCGGCCAGCCCTTCGTGATCGAGAACAAGCCCGGGGCCAACGGCATCATTGGCGCACTGTCCGTGAAGACCGCGCCGCCCGACGGCTACACGCTGATGCTGGCCACGACCTCGACCAACGCCGCCAATGTCCACATGTACAAGAACCCGGGCTACGACCCGGAGAAGGATTTTACCGTCGTCGGCATCATCGGCTCGAGCGGCACCTTCCTCGTGGTGCCGGCCGACAGCCCGTACAAGACGCTGGCCGACCTGCTGGCCGATGCCAAGGCCAAGCCCGGCAAGCTCAACTTCGGCTACTTCAACGCAAGCTCCCAGGTGCCGGCCGAGGTGCTGGGCAAGAAGGCCGGCGTCGAATGGCAGGGCGTCGGCTACAAGGCGATCGGCAACGCCTGGAACGACCTCTACGCCGGCGCCATCAACTTCATGTTCGTCGACCTCACCGCCGCGCGCGGCCAGGTGGTGAACAACAAGGCGCGTCCGCTCGCCATCTCGCTGCCCGAGCGCAGCCCGCTCTATCCCGACGTGCCGGCGCTCGCCGAGACCTTCCCCGGCTTCGTCACCTCGGGCTTCCTGGCCATTGCCGTGCCGAAGGCGACGCCGCTGCCGGTCCAGCAACAGCTGAACACGCTGATCAACGAGGCGCTGGCCTCGCCCGAGATCAAGGAACGGCTCGCCAACGAGTTCGCCCTGCGCTCCCGCCCGCTCACCCTGGCGCAGTGCGCCCAGCAGGACCGCGACGAACGCGCCAAGTGGGGCGAGTACGTCAAGATCGCCAAGATCGAACCGCAGTGATCGAATCTCAGTGATCGGGCCGCAGCAGAGGGCTCTTTTTCAGACACCATCTGTCTGGATTCTGTCTGTCTGGAAATTCGCAAAGCGCCGGCCCGCTTGAACGGGACGATTCTTTTCGACTCAGGCCCGAATCGCGGACCTGTCTGAAAATTCCTGCCGTGGCGAAAGGCGCAGAAATGCGCAAAAGAGGGGAGAGTAACGTAAATATCCTATCAAATCCTGCTGAACTTGCAAATACGCGAATGACAATCATTCGCATTCAATGCATTCTGGCCCCATGCAGACCTCCCCTCACCCGCTCGACCCGCTCCTCTCCCGCCGGTCCACGGGCGCGCTCGAAGACCCGGCGCCCGAGGGCGCCGACCTCGACCTGATCCTCGAGGCCGGGCTGTGCGCGCCCGATCACGGCCGGCTGCGGCCGTGGCACTTCGTGCTGATCCGTGGCGACGCCCGCGCGGCGCTGGGCGACTGCCTCGCCGCCGCCATCAAGGCGCGCGACCGCCAGGCGCCGCAGGCACAGCTCGATCGCATCCGCGCCTGGGCGCTCCGGACTCCCCTGCTGATCGGGGTCGGCGCCCGGATCCGGCCCGACCATGCCGTGCCCGAGATCGAGCAGCTGCTGTCGGCCGGGGCCGCGGCGATGAACATGCTGAACGCCATCCACCTGCTGGGCTACGGCGGCATGTGGGTGACCGGCGCCAACACCTACGATCCGAAGGTGAACGCGGCGCTGGGCTTCGAGGCGCCGAGCCGGCTGGTCGGCTTCCTCGCCGTCGGCACGGCCAAGACTCCGACGGCGGGAACAACGGCACCTGCAGGTCGGCCGGACCGCCTCGCCCATGTCGTCGAATGGCGTGGCGCGCTGCGCTAAGGCGACCATCTCCTCGACGACCCTCGTCACCAGACCTATCATCGGCGCGCTCGGACACCGCATTGCCCCGTGGCGCCGGGTTCGTCCGATGCATTCCTGAGGTTCAGGAGGCAGCGCTTGTCCGAAGTCCTGCTCGATCACGAGCCGATGATCCGTCTCGTCATCAGTGCTGCCGTTTTCGCGCTGCTTGTGTCGGCCGAAGCCCTGTTCCCGCGCCGGCCTCAAACGATCGGCCGACTGGTGCGATGGCCCGGCAACCTCGGCGTCGTGGCCCTCAACACCGTGTTGATGCGTGTCCTGCTGCCGACCGCGGCCGTCGGCATGGCGGTCGCGGCCGAGGCGCGTGGCTGGGGACTATTCAACACGATCGCCCTGCCCGTCTGGCTCGCCCTGCCGCTCGCCGTCGTGGCGCTCGATCTCGCGATCTATCTGCAACACGTCGTCTTCCATGCCGTCCCCACGCTGTGGCGCCTGCATCGCATGCACCACGCCGACCTCGAATTCGATGTCACGACGGGGCTGCGGTTCCATCCCGTCGAGATCGCGCTGTCGATGGGCATCAAGTTTCTGGTGATTGCCGCACTCGGCCCTTCGGCCCTCGCGGTGCTGGTCTTCGAGGTGCTGCTGAACGCCACATCCATGTTCAACCATGCCAACCTCCGTCTCCCGGCAGGTGTCGACCGCATCCTGCGCCGGATCGTCGTCACGCCGGACATGCACCGCGTCCACCATTCCGTTCATCCTGAAGAGACCAACAGCAATTTCGGTTTCAATCTGCCGTGGTGGGATCGCTTGTTGGGCACCTATCGCGCGCAGCCGCGGGACGGCCACGAAGGCATGACCATCGGCATCGAGCAGTTTCGCACACGGCACGATCTCCGGCTCGACCGGATGCTGATCCAGCCCGCGCTCGGGCCGGCGAGCGGTTACCCGATAAATCGCGAAAGCGGCGGGTAGCTCAACCCACGGCCCAGCAAGCGCCGACATCCGGTCTGATCTTCACGGCCGGATCTTTCGGCAGATGCGTTGCGACATCCATCGTCGACTTCCCGAGAAGCCATCATCAACTAAATTGCGCGGCAGCAATCGTCGCTCTTGCCTTCCTGGATCGGCGGGCAAGGCACCGACCCGTAGGAGCAAAACACACAGCAATGGCCTTGCAGGGGCTTGAGCAGCATCTTGCACGCGGTGCACTCGTAGAAATATTGGCACGCGTCGGTCGGCATGATCTCCACCTTCGCGGCGCTGCACTTCGGACAGGTGAGCGTGGACTGGAGAACGACGTTCATATCGGCGGCTCGATCCAAAAGGTGAGCACGAGCAACCCGATGGCAAGGACCAGGGCGATCCGGGTGCCCCAGTCGAGTATCGGATTGGCGCATGCCGCACCGGGTGCGCACGACCTCACCCTTCGTTGCCGCACCATGATGAGAGCGCTGGCGCCAAGACAGACCGCAGCCGCATAGAACAGCTCCTGCTGATACTGCGCAGCCAGATATCCGACGCCGACAAGGGATGCCGCGCCGATACCGAGCAGCGACAGGGCAACGGGCAAGGCGCAGCACGAGGCTACACCGAACGCGGCAATCAGCCCGCTTGCCGACAGTACGGTCTTCGCCGCGTCAAGGCTCTTCTCAGATGACGGGATTGACGGCTCTTTATTCTGCGCTGACATTTCCCAACGCTACACCCTGTAGTGGCTACAGACTCAATACCTGCCGAGATCAAAGGAAAGTGAGCGCCCAATGCCCGAAGGAGAATGTTTCCAAATAGGAATCTTGTCCGAGCGCTCCGGCGTGAACATCGAAACCATTCGCTACTATGAGCGTGTCGACCTGCTGACGAAGCCGCAGCGAAGTACGGCCGGGTATCGCCTGTATCGGACAACCGACTCCGATCGCTTGCGCTTCATCCGTCGTGCCCGCGATCTCGGCTTTTCGCTCGACGAGGTTCGTCGCCTGCTTGGCCTGGCCGATCAGAAGTCCCGGTCATGCCGCCGCGTGCATGACATCGCTGTCGAGCATCTGGCGGAGGTCCGCGCAAAGATCGGCGATCTCCGACGGATGGAACGCGTTCTGACCGCCATGGTGAAAGCGTGTAGCCAGGGGACGATGCCCGCCTGCCCGCTCCTCGAGACGCTGGCGCAGGCTGGATAGCCCCATTCCGGCAGCTCACCGAGGCGATGGAATTCGCCTCGAGAATGCTGCAGAGGTCGCATTGGCGCTTGATCCCGCTGCCGTTCTGCGTCCGTTCGTCCGGCCCGGGGTTTCAAAGTCCTGACAATCTGTTGATTGGCGCGCGACCATCACAGGTGCACTATGTCGGCCATGTCGCGTCTGCGCCTCCTCGCCGGCCTGTTGGGCTGCCTCGCCGTCCTGGCGGCGGCACTGCCCACCATTGCCATTGCGTCGGCCCCGACCCGGACGGCGGCCACCGAGCCGTGCAAGCACTGCCCCGAGTGCGATGCCGGTCCCTGCGAGCCGGCGGCCGTGAATTGCCTGCAGGCGTGCGTGGCCACGCCGCCGACGCTTGGCGTCGAAACCTTTGCCCTGCCGGCGCTGTACATCGGCAAGTCGATCTGGCCGGCGCGGTCGATCATGCTGCACGGGCAGTCGCCGCCGCCCGACCCCTTCCCGCCGAGATCCTGACCTTCTGACCGTCGATTGAACGTCGCGTGTCGCCGCGTGCTTCTGCGCGCGGCCGTTGGAAGGATAAGTCGCATGTCGAACATCGAAGGCCGCAAGGCCGGTCGCGGATTGGCGACCGCGTCAGTCGCCGCCCTGCTTGGAATCGCGGTCGGCGCGGGCGCCATGCTGTGGGCGCGAGGCGACACGCCGCCCGCCGCCGCCGGCGCGTCCGCGCCTGCGCCCGCCGCGGCGGCAGCAACCGCGACGGGCGTCTGCGGCGGCAAGGTCAAATACTACCGAAACCCGATGGGTGCCCCCGACACCTCGCCGGTGCCGAAGAAGGACTCGATGCAGATGGACTACATTCCCGTCTGCCAGGACGAGGACGCATCGGACGGCGGCAACGTCGTCAAGGTGAGCCTCGACAAGGTGCAACGGCTGGGTGTGCGCAGCGAGATCGTCGAGAAGCGTGCGCTGGCCCGCACCGTGCGCGCCTTCGCCACCGTGCAGTACGACGAACGCCGCCAGACGGTGATCGCGCCCCGGTTCGGCGGCTGGATCGAGAAACTCCACGTCAACGCCACGGGCGACACGGTGACACGCGGGCAAACGCTGTTCGAGGTCTACAGCCCGGAACTGAACGTGCTGCAGCAGGAATTCATGCTGTCGCGCGGCACGCAGGGCGCCGCCGACAACCGCCTGCGCAACCTCGACTATCCCGAGAGCGAGCTGGACAGGCTGCGCCGGGGCGAACGCCCGCC
>JAUXRT010000681.1 GCA_030681635.1 Reyranella sp. | reverse complement strand
GGAAGACGCCCGGCAGCATCGCCTTCATGCCGTGGTTGCGCAGCGCGAAGGAATCGGCCGAGCCCTTGGTCAAGGTCTCGAACAGGACCTTGCCGTCGACGCCCTGGGCGCGGGCGATGACGAGCGCCTCGCCCAGTGCCACCACCGTCTGGAACAGGATCATGTTGTTCAGGATCTTGACCGCCTGCCCGGCGCCGGCCTCGCCGCAGTGCGTCACCTCGCTCGCCATGTGGCGCAGGAGCGGCTCGATGCGGGCGAAGGTCTCGGGCGTGGCACCGACCATAATCGACAGCGTGCCGTCGATCGCGGCCTGGCGCGTGCGCGCGACCGGCGCATCGGCGAAGGCCGAGGCCCTGCCCTCGAACTCCTCGTAGAGCCGCTGCGCGAGGCGCGGCGGCGCCGTGCTGAGATCGATCACGGTCCAACCGAGCTTGGCCTTGTCGACCAGCCCACCCTCGCCCAGGCAGACCTGTGCCACTTCCTTGCCGCCGGGCAACGACAGGAAGATCGTGCGGCAGGTGGTGGCGATCTCGTCGAGCGAGGCAATCTTGACGCCGTCGGCTTCCAGGCGCTTCAGCGGTGCCGGATCGCGGTCGGCGGCCAGCACCGTCATGCCGCTCTTCCTTGCGAGGTTGCGGCACATCGGCTCGCCCATGGTGCCGACGCCTATAAATCCGATCATGTCAGTCATGTCAGTCCACTATGAAAAGTTTGGCGCCACCAGTGGTGCGCGAACGGTGGGCGAGATCGCCGTCGGCCACCTGGTAGCTTTGGCCCGGCTTCAGCACGACGGTGCGCCCGTCGGCCAGTTCGGTGTGCAGCTCGCCTTCCAGCACCAGCAGGACGTGGCCCTTGAGGCACCAGTGGTCGGCGAGATAGCCCGGCGTGTACTCGACCATCCGCACGCGGATGTTGTTGAACGTCCTGGTCCGCCAGAACGCCTTGCCGGTCTCGCCGGGGTGTTCCGTCGGGGCCACGTCGGCCCAGTCGGTCGTCCCGAAGGGTATGTCGAACATCAGCATCCGTTCGATCTAGCACGATTCCCAATTTGCCGTACTGTGCGGGCCGATCATGCAGATGAAGGCCCTCCTGACCGTCGCGGTCCTGTTGCTCGGAATGCTGGGAATCGGGGCCGCCTGGCATTTTACGGGGCTCGCCGAGATCGTCACCGCCGACCGGATCCGCGATGTCCTGGCCAGCGCCCGGGGCGACCCCTGGGCGCCGCTTCTGGTCCTGGCGGCGTTCCTGCTGGCTGCCCTTGTGGCCTTCCCGGTCAATGCCCTCGTCCTGGCGACGGCAGCGGTCTACGGGCCCTGGTACGGCTTCGCCTACTCGGTGCTGGGCGTCTTCGCCAGCGCGTTCCTTGTCTACTTCGTCGGCGCCTGGCTCGGAAAGGCAGCCCTGGCGCGTCTGCTCGGTCCGAAGTTCCAGCACCTTCTCGAAGGCGTCAGGGAGCGCGGCGTCCTGGTTGTCGTGGCCTTCAGGGTGGTGCCGGTGGCACCTGGCACCGTGGTCAACCTGGCCCTGGGCGCGAGCGGCATCCGTCTTTCCGACTTCGCCATCGGCTCGGTCATCGGCATGACGCCGGGCCTGCTGCTCGTGTCCATCATGGGCGACCGGCTGGTCGCGCTGATCGCCAATCCAACCCTTGGCGAAGTCGGCGTGCTGGTGCTGTGCATCGCCAGCTACCTCGGCCTGGCGCTCGTGGCGCAGATCCTTCTGTCTCGCCACCGCCGCCGGCAGCAGGGCTAACCCCAGCTCGCCAACGCCTTCTTCAAACTCTCCGGCCCGCGATAGAGCATGGCCCGCCAGCCGGCGGCACGGGCGGCATCGACATTCTCCGCCTTGTCGTCGACGAACAGGATCGACTGCGCCACCGTCACGCCCATGCGTGCCTGGGCATTGGTGAAGAACACCCGCTCCGGCTTGCAGACGCCCAGCGCCGCCGAATAGATGATCTCGTCGAAATGCGCGCCGAGGCCGGCATGATCGCGCAGATAGGCCGCCCGGTGGTGCTCCTGGTTGGTGCCCGCGAAGCAGCGGCCGCCGGTGCGCTGCCGCCACGCGTCGGCCTGGGCCAGCACGTCGCGGTCGATAACGGCGTCCTTCTCGAACCAGTAGGCGACGAATTCCTCCAGCCGGCTGTCGAGACCGAGCGGCGTGAGATAATCCTGCAGGGCGACGTAGAGGTCGAGCCGGCCGCGCAGGACTTCCAGGAATTCACGACCGAAGAAGTCGCGCTCCAGGGCCTGATAGTCGATCCCCATATCCGCCTGCAGGGTGGCGTACCAGGGCTGTGCCGATCCGGGCTGGGCGAGCGAGACGACGCCATCTATGTCGAGGACGAGGACGGGGCTGGAACTCATGGTTCGTCATGCTACAGCAAATTCCATGAAGCTCGTCGTGCCTGCCCTCGAATATCTGGACGCCTATGCCGATGCGCTCCGGCGCGGCTTCTGGTCGGACAATCTCCGCCGCGCGGAGTCCGCCCGCGAGGAGCTGGCGATGATCGCGGCCGATCCCGCGGATTTCGTGGCCGCGCTCGACGATCCCGCGGGCAAGCGGCCGCCCATCACGCTGCCCGACGGCAGCACCGTGCCGCGCCTTCCGGGCTACCGCCGCTGGATGTGGGACGACGGCTTCTGCGGTTCGGTGAACTTCCGTTGGCAGCCCGGCACATCGGACCTGCCGAAACATGTGCTGGGGCATCTCGGCTATGCCGTGGTGCCGTGGAAGCAACGGCGAGGCTATGCCACGCGCGCCCTGGCGTTGATGCTGCCGGAGGCACGCAAGCTCGGCCTCGCGCACATCGACCTCACGACCGATCCCGACAACCTGGCGTCGCAGAAAGTGATCACAGCCAATGGCGGCGCCTTGGTGGAGCGCTTCCGCAAGGAGGCCGCCTACGGCGGCGGCGACACGCTCCTGTTCCGGATCCCGCTCTAGCCCCCGACTTTAGCTTCCCACGCGGACGACGGTTTCGGCCATCGCCGACAGCAGCGACAGGCCACGGGCCTTCAGTGCCCGGGACGAATCCTTGCCGCCGATCTGGCCATCCAGAAGCAGGCTGATGAAGCCGTGGACGGAGGCGCCGGCGAAGTCGGCCATGCGTTGCTTGATCTCGCCCGAAGCGTGCGGAATGGCGGCCTCGACAGCGGCGGCATGGAGGTTGCGCACGGCCTCGGCCGCGGCCGCCAGAGCCGGCGTTTCCAGCCGATTGGCCTCGCGGCTGAACATGAGCTGGAACAGGGCCGGGTTGCCGGCGGCGAAGGCCATATAGCCGACGCCCTGGGCAACCAGGTGGCTGGTGGCCCCGCCCTCGGCCCGGGCGACCTCAGCGGTCATGGCCGCGGCCAGCTCGTTAAAACCCTGGACGGCAAGCTCGGCCAGCAGGTCGTCGATCGAGGCGAAGTGATAGGCGGGGGCTGCGTGGGAAACGCCGGCCCGGCGGGCACATTCGCGCAGGGTGAAGCCGCGGATGCCCTTTTCCTCGAGCAGCGCCCGGCCAGACGACGCCAGGGCTTCGCGAAGCTGTCCGTGGTGGTAGGGCTGGGCCTTGGATCGAGCCATTTTGCCTCCGGCAAGATATTAGACGCCTCAATCTTGACGATGGAAAGAGGCAGAAATCTGGCTGACTTTCCCCCTCCTCCTGTGGCTCTGTCGTGACCTGGAACCGAGAAGGAGACAGAAATGTCGTTCGAAGCCTGGGCCGCCTTCGCAGCAGCATCGACAATCCTGCTGCTCATTCCGGGGCCGACCGTGCTGCTGGTCGTGTCCTACGCCCTGGGCCAAGGCTGGCGGACGGCGCTGCCCATGGCCGTTGGCGTGGCCCTGGGCGATTTCACCGCCATGACGCTCTCCATGCTGGGGCTGGGCGCGCTCCTCGCCACCTCCGCCACCCTGTTCACCACGCTCAAGTGGATCGGGGCCGCGTACCTCGTCTACCTCGGCATCAAGCTCTGGAGGGCCGGCAACACGATGGACGCCCAGCCGCGCACCGATGCGGTCTCGGCGGCCAAGATGCTGGGACATGCCTGGCTGGTGACGGCGCTCAACCCCAAGAGCATCACCTTCTTCGTGGCCTTCCTGCCCGCCTTCCTCGATCCCACGGCCGACTTCCTGACGCAGATGCTGGTGTTTGAGGTGACCTTCCTGGTGCTGGCCTTCGCCAATGCCTTTGGCTACGCGCTGGTCGCCAGCAAGGCGCGGCGCTTCGCCGGCAACCCGAAGGCGATCGGCATCGTGAACAAGGTTGGTGGCGGCCTGCTGGTCAGCGCCGGCGTGGCCACAGTCACATTCAGTGGATCCCGAACCTAGAGGAGAGAAGATCATGATCGGTTATGTGACGCTCGGCAGCAACGACCTCGACAAGGCGCGGTCCTTCTACAGCGCCTTGCTCGGCAGCATCGGCGGCAAAGAACTGATGCGGCTGGAGGACGGATTCACCTTGTACGGAACGGGCCCGGGCAAGCCCGCCATCGCTGTGGTCAATCCATACGATGGCAAGGCCGCGACCGTCGGCAACGGCATGATGGTGGCGCTGGCCGTCGACGCGCGTGACAAGGTCACTGCCCTGCATGCCAAGGCGCTCGAACTCGGGGGAACCTGCGAGGGCAAGCCCGGCGTCCGCGGCAATGAGGGGCCGCAGGCTTTCTATGGCGCCTACTTTCGCGATCTCGACGGCAACAAGCTCTGCGCCTTCAGGATCGGCCCGAAGTAGTCCCCGCGCCTGAGGGGCTACCGCTCCGGTTCGCTGACGAAGGCGACCTTGGCGAGGCCCGCCTTAGAAGCATCGGCCAGGGTCTGGGCGACATAGCGGTAAGGCACGTTATGGTCGGCGCGCAGATAGATTTCCGGCTGGGGCCGCTTCTTGCCTTCCTCGGCGAAGCGCAGGACGGCGTCCTCGCGGCTGATCCGCTCGCCCTTCCAGTACAGCAGGCCGGTGGCGTCGATGGCGAACTCGATCTTGTCCGGCTTCACGATGTCGACGCTGGACGATGCCTTGGGCAGGTCGAGCTTGACCACGTTGGTCAAGAGCGGCGCCGTCACGATGAAGATCACCAGCAGCACCAGCACGACGTCGATCAACGGCACCATGTTGATCTCGGCCATGGGCTGGGACGAGGTTTTGCGGTCGAGGCTTCCGAAGGCCATGTCTCTCTCCTCTAGCTGACGGCGGCCAGCGGGACGCTGCCGGGCTTGAGGGACTTCGACGAATTCTGCAGCGCCCGGCCCATCGACAGGAAGGTCAGCAGCTCGAAGGCGAAAGCATCGAGCTTGGCCGTGAGCACACGGTTGGAGCGGGTCAACCAGTTGTAGCCCATGACCGCCGGCAGCGCGACGGCCAGGCCAATGCCGGTCATGATCAAGGCCTCACCCACGGGCCCCGCCACCTTGTCGAGCATGCCCGAGCCCGACATGCCGATGGCGACCAGCGCGTGATAGACGCCCCACACCGTGCCGAACAGGCCGACGAAGGGCGCTGTGGCGCCGATGGTGGCCAGCATGGTGAGGCCGTTCTCGAGCGATGTCGTTTCCTCGTCGAGCACCTTCTTGATGGTGCGGGTCAGGAACTCCTGCTCGCTGCCCGCCTCCTCGAGCTTGGCGGCGCCGAATTTGGCGTGATGCGCCTGGGCATGCAGCGAATGGGCGGTGAGATGGCCGAACGGCTCGTGCACGCCGTGCACGGTGAGTTCGTTCTGCACGGCTTCGAGCGAGGTGGCACTCCAGAAGAAGGTAAGGAACTTCTGGCTGCGACTCTGGCGCACGACCTGGCCGATGCCCTTGTAGACGATCAGGTACCAGGAGATCGCCGACATGATCACCAGCACGGCCAGCAGGACCTTGGCCACGATATCGCTCTGCGCGAGAAAATGGCCGAAGCCCAGGGATGAAGCGTCACCCATTGTAAGTACTCCTACTGCAACACGAATCTGATCGGAACGAGAACCCATACCGCCTGGGCGATGCCGCCTTCGGCATAGGGCCTGAATTGTGCGGCGCGCACGGCACTCAACGCCGACTGGTCGAGCGGGGCGTGGCCCGATGAAGTGTGCAGCGACACCTGCGATGGCCGGCCGGCGATGTCGACCAGCACGCGCACCATCACCGTGCCCTGCTGACCTGACCTGCGCGACGGCGCCGGATAGACCGGATTGGGGGGCACGAGGAAGCCGAGCTGCGAGGCCTGCACCGTGCGCGGCGCGGCAGCGACAGCCGGGGCGGCCTGTTGCGGTGCCACATCGACCGGCGCGGCGGGCCGCTTCTGAGCGGGCTTGGGTGGCGGCGGTTTGGGCTTCGCCGGCGCGGGCGGCGGCGGCGGCGGTTTGGCCTCGACCGGGAATGCCGGTGGCGGCAGGTCGGGCGGCGGCGGATCGAGGACCGAGGCGAGGTCCGTCAGCGGCATCTCGGGCGGCGGCGGCTCCTCGGCAAGCGGCGGATCCGGTACCGGCGGTTCGGGCTGGGGCGGCTCGGGCGGTTGTTCTTCCTGCTGGGCCTCGGGCTGGGCCGGCTTGTCGGCCGGCACCATGCGGACTTCCATCGCCGCGATATCGCCCACGATCAGCTTCGCCGGCTCGAACTGCGTCAGCGCCCAGCCGCCTCCTACATGGAAGAAGATGATCAGGGCCAGCACGCCGCGCCGAACCGTGAGCGACAACGGCTCACCGGAGCCCTTGCCGGGAATGCCTCCCAACGGTGCCATGAGCGGAAGCTGTGACTGACTCACGACCTGTGCCTCAGAGCTGCAGCGGCGCGACAGCCAGCGCCACTGTGACGACGACCGACACGCCGAAGATCGCGATACCGAGGCCGCGGCGCCGGTGGGTTTCCCACCACAGGATCGCGCCGCTGATCGACAGGAAGATCATGCTGCCGGCCAGCGTGTCGATCAGCAGAATCCACGGCACCGGCATGCCGGTGCCCTTGTGCAGGTTGGTCAGGGTGGCGACGAAGCCGTTCTCGGTCGTGCGCACGCCAACCGACTTGTTGCCGACCCAGTACTCGACCTGCACCACATGGTTCGGGCCGCCGAAATTGAGCGTCCAGCGCTCGGGCTGGGTGAGCGGCCGTTGCTCGCCGCCCCTCTCCGCCCCTTTTTCCGCCCAGGCGACGGGTCGCGGACGTTCGACGCGCTGGTTGTTCGCAGGCCGGTCGAGTTTGAGCGTCTGCTGGATCCAGGCGCCCAGCGCGTCGATCGTCGCGGGCCGCGGGTCCGGCAGTTCGAGCTGGGCGTTGATCTGTTGCTGCGAAGGCAGTTGCAGCTTCATGACGTTGCGGTGGTTCAGCCACACGCCGCTAAACCCCATCATGAGGCCGAGCAGCGCGCCCCACAGCCCGAACCAGCCGTGCGTGCGCCGGACCCAGCGCACGAACGCCAGTCTCCGGTTGATCGCATTGTTTGCCAGGGCCGTGGCGGCAGCTTCGGCCATTTTAGGTCTCGCTCCATTGTCTGACGAGATTGTGGTAGCAGCCGATCAGCGAGCGCCGCGCGATTTCGTCGGCATTGGTTTCGTTCAGCCGCTGGATGGCATTGTCCATGTCGTGCAGCAGTGCTCTCTGCGTATCGTCGCGGATCAGGCTCTGGACCCAGAAGAAGCAGGCGGTGCGCACGCCGCGGGTGATCGGCGCCACCTGATGCAGGCTGGTGGCGGGATAGACCACCATGCCGCCCGCCGACAGCTTGATGCTGTGGCGACCGTAGGTGTCCTCGATCTGCAGTTCGCCGCCGTCATAGTCTTCCGGGTTGGTGAGAAACAGCGTCGCCGAGACGTCGGTCCTGAGCTTGCGCCCGTCGTGCGGGTGGAGCCGCACACTGCCGTCGACGTGAGCGCCGAACTTCATGCCCTCGCCGTAGCGGTTGAACATCGGCGGATAGACGATGTTGGGCAGCACGGCGCTGATGAAGGTCGGATTGCACTCGAGTGCCGCCCCGACGATGCGCTGGCAGGCATGCGCCACCTCGGAGGATTCGTCGATCTGCTGGTTGAACTTGACCGGCGCGCCCTGGTAGCCGGCGGTCACGCGACCGTCGACCCACGAATTGGCGCGTTCCAGACGCTCTCGCAGGCTGACCAGCTGCGAGGCGTCCAGAACATCGGGAATACAGACCAGCATGACCGAGCAGCACCCTCCGTCAGAGGCGGTAGTTCAGCGTGAGCATGCCCGTCGTGCCCGAGCCGGGGACCGCGCGGCCGCCGTCCGAAGCGATGAGCGAGTCGTAGAACATCGTGTTGAACACGTTGTAGACGTTCAGGCGCAGGTCGTAGGTCGGCTGCTTGTACGCCGCCGTCAGATCGAAGCGGGTGTATTCGGGCACCGTCACGACGTTCGTATTGTTGGCGTAACGCTGGCCGACGTAGAAGACGCCGCCGCCGATCTCCCAGGTTTCCTTGATCGTGTAGGTCGTCCAGAGGTTGGCCGAGTCCTTCGGCGTGTTGAGCGGCACCATGCCCTGGGTGCCGGCGGCGATGCCCTGGATGATACGGCCGTTCAGGTAGGCATAGCCGCCGAACACCTGCCACTCGGGCGTGATGCGGCCGGCGACGCCGACACGGGCACCCTGCACGCGGACAGTGCCCTGGGCCGAGAAGGTGCCGTCGATATTGGCGGTGCGCGCGTTGTATTTCGTGATCTGGAACAGCGCGCCGGTCAGCCCCAGATTGCCGCCCAGCAGGTCATACTTGGCGCCGACTTCGTATCCCTCGTTCGATTCCGGCGGCAGGTTCTGGTTGCCCGTCGTTGCCGTGAGCATCTCCAGCGACGGGTTGAACGACGTGCTGTACGAGACGTAGTAGGACTGCTGCGGCGTCGGCTCATAGATCACGCCGCCGCGGACGCTCGTGAAGGTGTCCGTCTGCGTGAACAAGGCGGTCGTCGTGTTGCCGATCTGGTTGAACCGGTTGAGCGAATTGCCGACCTGGGCGTTGAAGATGTCGTAACGGAACCCGCCGACGACCTTGAGTTCCGGCAGAACAGTCATGGTGTCGTTGAAGTAGAAGCCGGCGCCGAAAGCCTGCGACGACTGGAAGTTGCCGTAGACCGACTGGACGTTCAGCGGTTGACCGGCGGCGACCGTTACGCCGGCGGGCGTGCAGCCCACGAAGCCTGCGCCCATCGGGAAGCTGTTGCAGGGCGCTGTCCGGGTCGATGTGGCATTGCTGTAGGTCTCGTAACTGAGATCGATACCGGCCAGCATCGAATGATTGACGAAGCCGGTATTCATGAAGCCCGTCAGTTCAGTCTGATTCTCGATCGTCGTGTCGTTGATGTTGCGATCGCGGCTTTGCTGGCGAACATAAAGCGAGTTGAGCGGCGCGGCGCTGTACGGCGTTCCGCCGGGACCGGGGGCGGCCAGCACGAAGGCGCCGGCCGGCGTCAGCGTGCCGACTGCCTGGCCCGAGGTCTGACGCGCCTGCGTGTTCACCCAGGTGAATGCCGTCTGGTTGCGCAGGCTGAGGCTCTCGTTGAACTTGTGGCCGAGCGTGCTCTGCAGGGCGATCGTGTCCTGCTCGGTATAGTCATTGTTGAAGCCGTAGGCCGTGTTGCGCGGTGTGTTGAGCGGGAAGCCGTTCAACGGCGGCACGCCGTAGAAAATCTGGTCCTTTTTGTGCTGCAGGACCGCCGCCAGCGTCAGCGTGGTCGGCTGTCCCAGGCCGAACGTCACCGTCGGCGCGACACCGAAATCGAGCACGTTGGTCATGTCGATCGTCTGCGCCTTGCCAGTCTGGAACATCACCGAGACGCGAGCCGCGTTGGTTTCCTGGAACGGCACGTTGATGTCGGCCGTCGTGCGCACCAGGCCGTTCGTGGTGCCCTGGACGCTGAGCTCCGTCGCCTGCTTGTTGAATGCCTTCTTCATCACCTGGTTGATGACGCCGCCGGTCGATCCGCGGCCAAACAGCATCGAGGACGGTCCCATCAGGACCTCGACCTGCTCCAGGGCGAAGACGTCGCGGTAATACTGGCCACGGTCGCGCATGCCATCGAGGTAGAGGTCGCCGCGGGACGTAAAGCCGTTGATGTTGATGTTGTTGCCGATGTTGCCGCCTTCGGCCGCGCCGATGGTGACGCCCGGCACGTTGCGCACCGCCTGGTCGAGCGTCGTGACGCCCTGCGACTGCATCAGCGCCTTGTTGACGACAATGACCGACTGCGGGACGTCCATCAGGTTCGCCGCCCCCATGCGGTTGATCGAACCCTTGTTGGTGAAGAAATCCTCACTCGGCCTGGAGCCGGTCACGGTGACCGGCTGCATGGTGGCAGGGGCGCTGCTTGGATCGCCCGGCTTGTTTTCCGTGGGCGGCGGCGGTGTGGGATCGGGCGCCTGCGCTGGAGGCTGCTGGGCCATGGCGGAGGCCGGCACCAGGAGCATTCCCGTAACCGCGGCCTGTACCTTCTTGTTACGACCAAGCTTGCTCACGATTCGATCTCCCCAGATACTATCGTCACTGATACTCATTCGCATATCATGCGTAAATGAGAATCGTTCGCAGGGCCAGTGAAGAGGCAGAAATGACGCGCGGCTGTTTCGGACAGTGGATTCTCGCCGCAGCCCTGCTGTTCAGCAGCGCCGCAAGCGCCCAACTCCAGATGGCCCAGCCCTGGAGCCAGTACAGGCCCGACGGCGGCCGCTTCAGCGTCGAAATGCCCGGTATCCCGAAAACAACAACGGTCCAGGTACCGATCCCCGGCGGCAAGACCGTCCCCATGGTGGAAGCCACGGCCGTCGCCGGCCGTGCCTCCTACATCGCCTCCTATGTCGACTACCCGGCCAGCGTCACCAAAGGAGCGGCAGCCGATGTCATCCTCACCCAGGTGCGCAATGGCTCAGCGGCGGGCAACGCCGTCCGGGACGAAAAGAAGGTGCAGCTCGGCCGTGTCGAGGGCCGCGAATATGCCGTCGTGCAGGGCAACGGCAATGTCGCGATCACCCGCATCTACTGGGCGCGCGGCCGCCTCTTCCAGCTCGTCGTCGACGGCCGTGCCGGCACCGAGAAGCTGCCGGAGACACGCAAATTCCTGGAATCCTTCGCCCTGATCACCGAGCCGCGGTAACGCGGCGAAGGCAATTGGCGAGCCCGGCTGGATTCGAACCAGCGACCACCAGCTTAGAAGGCAGGTGCTCTATCCCCTGAGCTACGGGCCCGAAATCGCAGAATAGCACGCCGGCGACGGCTGCGCCGTCAGTGTGTCCCCACCGACGGCTGCGCCGTCAGTGCGTCCCCACGACGGCTGCGCCGTCAGTGCGTCCAACGCCCGACACGGGTGTAGGCGAAATTGTCGGCATAGGCCTTCGGTCTGATCGGCCGCGCATGGGGCAATTCGACCGTATATTGCCAGCCGTTCTTCTCGGCATGGGCCTTGGCCTCGTCGAGCGTCGCGAACTGCAGCTTCACCTGCTCCATCGTGTCGCGTGAACTCGTCCAGCCCATGAGCGGGTCGATCTGCTTGGGCGAAGGCTCGGGCTCGAGCACCCATTCGTGGGTGTTGCGGGTCCCGGACTGCATGGCCGTCTTGGCCGGCTTGAAGATGCGAACCTTCATGAACTCCAATACTCCGCTCGCGGGGCCGTGGTCGGGGCGGCCGGATTTGAACCGACGACCTTCTGCGCCCAAGGCAGACGCGCTACCAGACTGCGCTACGCCCCGCCGCAAGGACTTTGCAGGCGGGGGACTTCTACCAGCGGCGACGATCCCTCGAAAGCGCAAATTCCGGGTGCTACAATCGGCCATGTTCGATCAAACGCCCGAAGAGGGCCGCCCCGGCCGCGCGCCCGCGGTCAATGTCCTGGGCGGTGCCCTGCAGCCCTGTTCCGTCGAGCCCGTGACGGGCTTCTATCGCGATGGCTGTTGCAACACCGGCGCCGAGGATATCGGCCTGCATACGGTCTGTGTCGTCACGACGGAGGCATTCCTGGCCTTCTCCCGGGCCCACGGCAACGACCTCAGCACCGCCATGCCGCAATATGGCTTTCCCGGCCTGAAGCCCGGCGACCGCTGGTGCCTGTGCGCCGCCCGCTGGAAGGAAGCCTT
>JAUXRT010000678.1 GCA_030681635.1 Reyranella sp. | reverse complement strand
CGTCTTACGGGGCGGAGGGGGTCATGAGCGAGGCCAGCGCCCGAAGCTGGCGCGAGTCGCTGGCGACGTACACGCACCCGCGCGTGCTCCAGCTGTTGTTCCTGGGCTTCTCGGCCGGGCTGCCGTTCCGGCTGGTGTTCTCGACCCTCTCGGCCTGGCTGCGCGAGTTCGGGATCAGCCGCACCGCCATCGGCTTCATCAGCTGGATCGGCATCACCTACTCCTTCAAGTTCGTGTGGTCGCCGGTCGTCGATCGCGTGCCGCTGCCCTGGATCACGAACTGGTTGGGCCGGCGCCGCGCCTGGATGCTGCTGGCCCAGGCGGGCATCGGGCTCGGGCTTCTCGGCATGTCGTTCTGCGACCCGCGCGTCGATCTCTGGTGGCTCGTCGTGCTGGCGCTCGTCGTCGCCTTCTCCTCGGCGACGCAGGACATCGCGCTCGATGCCTTCCGCATCGAGGCGACCGACGAGTCGCTGCAGGGCGCAACCGCCGCCACCTACCAGCTCGGCTACCGCATCGCCGTGCTCGCCGCCGGCGCCGGTGCGCTCTACATCGCCGAGTTCGTCTCCTGGCCGACCGCCTACCGCACGATGGCGGCCTTAGGCCTGGTCGGCATCGCGACCACCTTCATCATCTCCGAACCCAAGCGGCTCAGCGCCGCCGGCACCACGGAGCTCGAGGGCAAGGTCGCGGCCTTCGCTTCAGGCCTCGGCGCGATGCCCGGCTGGGCCCGCGAAACGCTGATCTTCATCTATGGCGCCATCGTCTGCCCGTTCGTCGATTTCTTCGCGCGCTACGGCTGGATGGCGGTGGTGCTGCTGCTGTTCATCGGCCTGTTCCGGCTGTCCGACATCGCCATGGGCGTGATGGCGAACCCCTTCTACATCGACATGGGCTTCTCGCTGTCGCAGATCGCCAATGTCTCCAAGATCTACGGCTTCGTGATGTCGATCCTGGGCGCTCTGCTGGGCGGCGCGCTGGTTTTTCGCGTGGGCGCCGCGCGCCTGCTCGCGCCCTCGGTCTTCCTGATCGCGGCGAGCAACCTTACCTTCGCGTGGCTCGCCTGGGTGGGACAGCCCGACCCGCTGATCCTCACCGTGGCCATCAGCGTCGACAATCTGGCCGGCGGCATGTCGGGCTCGATCTTCATCGCCTTCCTCTCCGGCCTCACCAACACCGCCTACACCGCGACGCAGTACGCGCTGTTCAGCTCCATCATGACCTTGCCCGGCAAGCTGATGGGCGGATCCTCCGGCTGGATCGTCGACAGGCTGCAGGCGGACTTCTCCTCCACGCACAAATTCGGCGGCTACGCGATCTTCTTCGTCTACACGGCGCTGCTTGGCCTGCCCGCGCTGGTGCTGGCCTTCGTCGTCCGCCGCCGCTTCGCAAAAGAAACCCCTCCTTCCTGAGGGAAGGAGGGGTAGTAAATCGGCGTCGGGGTGTCACCGCGCCGGGGAACCGGCCCGTTCCGGGCGGGGCGTGGGGGTGCCGGCCGGGATCGGGTCACACCTTGTCTAAGGGCCCGACGCTACAAAACCGTGACTGCCAGTGTGGAAAAACCCGCAGGCCTGTATCAGCCCGGCGTCGAGTCCAGGGCGTAGCCGGCGGCGCGGACAGTGCGGATCAGGTCGGCCTGGTTCTCGCCGTTCAGCGCCATGCGCAGGCGGCGAATATGAACGTCGACGGTACGGGCCTCGACATAGACGTCCTTGCCCCACACCGAGTCGAGCAGCTGTTCGCGCGAGAAGACACGGCCGGGGTGCTCCATGAAATGGCGCAGCAGGCGAAATTCCGTGGGACCGAGATGGACCGGCTTGCCGGCCCGTGTGACGCGGTGCGCGACCAGGTCCATCACGATGTCGGCGTAGCTGAGCGCCTCGTCGGCCAGCGCCGGACGGATGCGCCGCAGCACGGCGCGGATGCGCGCCACCAGCTCGGTCGGCGAGAACGGCTTGGAAACATAGTCGTCGGCGCCCGCGTCAAGCCCGCGGATGCGATCGCCCTCCTCGCCACGCGCCGTCAGCATGATGATCGGCACGTTGGCGGTCGAGGTCTGACGGCGGAGCTGGCGGCAGACCTCGATGCCCGACATCAAGGGCAGCATCCAGTCGAGCAGGATGATATCGGGCACATCCTCCTGGACCGACGCCAGCGCCTCCTCGCCGTCGCCGGCGACGACGACGCGGAAGCCCGACTGCTCGAGGTTGTAGCGCAGCAGCTCGACCAGCGCGGTCTCGTCCTCGACGATCAGTACGCGCGGCTTCACCGACGGCGTCTGGGTGTCGCGCCGGGAGGCCATGGTGCCGGCCATGCTCACGATACGGTGCCCGTCATGTTCCCTGGCGCGTAGAGCGAGGCGCTGCCCTTGGGCCGCGCCTCCTCGAAGCCGTGGCCGGTCGACCGGAAGCTCACCAGTTCGGCGATGTTGGTGACATGGTCACCGGCACGCTCGATGTTCTTGGCCATGAACAGAAGATGCGTGCAGGCCGTGATCGTGCGCGGATCCTCCATCATGTAGGTCAGCAGCTCGCGGAACAGGCCGGTGTAGACCTGGTCGATTTCCTCGTCGCGTTCCCAGACATCGTGCGCCTTGGCGACATCGCCGTGGGCAAAGGCGTCGAGCACGTCCTTGAGCGCCGTCCGCACCAGGCGGCCGAGCCGATCGATGCCGTTCACGGCCGCGGTCGGCGCCGTGCCCTGGGTCAGCAGCATGCTGCGCTTGGCGGTGTTCTTGGCATAGTCGGCGATGCGTTCCAGCGCCGAGGCGATCTTGATCGACGACAGGATCACCCTGAGATCGACCGCCATGGGCTGGCGCAATGCCAGCAGCTTCACGGTCTGCTCCTGGACGGCGATGTCGAGGGCATCGACCCGCGCATCGTCGCCGATCACCCGCTCGGCGATCTCGGTGTCGCGTTCGCGCAGCGCGACCAGGGATTGCGCGAGCTGGCTCTCGGCCAGGCCGCCCATCTCGCTGATCGTGGCGCTCAGCCGCTCCAGCTCCTCGTCGAAACGCTTCAGCGTGTGTTCACCAGCCATGTCGAATTCCCTTCCTCAACTCTCCGCCGCCTCAGCCGAATCTGCCGGTGATATAGGCCTGCGTGCGCTTGTCCGTCGGCGTCGTGAAAAGCGTCTCCGTCGCGCCAAACTCGACGAGCTCGCCGAGATACATGAAGGCGGTGAAATCCGAGACGCGCGCCGCCTGCTGCATGTTGTGGGTGACGATGACGATCGTGTAGTCCTTCTTCAGCTCGTCGATCAGCTCCTCGATCTTGGCCGTCGAGATCGGATCGAGCGCCGAGCAGGGCTCGTCGAACAGGATGACCTCGGGCTTAACCGCCACCGTGCGGGCGATGCACAGGCGCTGATGCTGGCCACCCGAGAGCGACTGGCCGTTGGCCCCGAGCTTGTCCTTGACCTCGTCCCAGAGGGCGGCACGGCGCAACGCCGTCTCGACCCGGCCGTCGAGCTCCGAGCGCGGCAGGTTCTCGTAGAGGCGCACGCCGAAGGCGATGTTCTCGTAGATCGACATCGGAAACGGCGTCGGCTTCTGGAACACCATGCCGATGCGGGCGCGCAGGAGGTTGATGTCCTGGTCGTCCTTGAGGAGGTTGTCGCCGTCGAACAGCACCTGGCCGGTCGCGCGCTGGCCGGGATAGAGGTCGTACATGCGGTTCAGCACCCGCAGCAACGTCGACTTGCCGCAGCCCGACGGGCCGATGAAGGCCGTGGCCTTGTTGGCATAGAGCGACATGCTGATGCTCTTCAGCGCCCGGCTGTCGCCGTAGAAGAACTCGAGATTGCGCAGCGCGATCTTCTCGGTGAGCCCGGCGGTGTCGACGCCGTGGTGCGCCGCGACCGGCGTGGCGAAGGTCGGGGCGGAGGTCATGGTCATGACGATTTTCTCGCTGAGGTGAGAGAGCGGGCAACGATGCTGAGCGCCAGGACCGTCACGGTGATGAGGAGCGCGCCGGTCCAGGCCAGCTTCTGCCATTCCTCGTAGGGCGACAGGGCGAACTGGAAGATGACCACCGGCAGGCTGGGCATCGGGGCGTTCATGTTGACGCTCCAGAACTGGTTGTTCAGCGCCGTGAACAGCAGCGGTGCGGTCTCGCCGCTGATGCGCGCCACCGCCAGCAGCACGCCGGTGACGATGCCGGCCTTGGCGGCGCGGTAGGCGATGCTGAAGATCATGTGGGCGCGCGGCAGGCCGATCGAGGCGGCGGCCTCGCGCAGCGTGTCGGGCACCAGGGTGAGCATGTCCTCGGTGGTGCGGACCACGACCGGGATGACGATGACCGCCAGCGCCACCGCACCCGCCCAGCCCGAGAAGTGGCCCATCGGCGCCACCATGATCTCGTAGATGAACAGGCCGATGACGATCGAGGGCGCGCTCAGCAGGATGTCGTTGATGAAGCGCACGACGCTGGAGAGCCTGTCATGGCGTCCGTACTCGGCGAGGTAGGTGCCGGCCAGGATGCCGATGGGCGTGCCGATCAGCACGGCCAGGACCGTCATGATCAGGCTGCCGGCGATGGCATTGAGCAGGCCGCCCGCCGAGCCGGGCGGCGGCGTCATCTCGGTGAAGACCGAGAGCGAGAGCCCGCCGATCCCCTTGTAGACGAGGATGCCCAGGATCAGGACCAGCCAGCCGAGACCGAAGATCGTGGCGGCGAGCGCCAGGACCTTGGCGATGGTGTTGCGGCGGCGGCGGCCGGCATAGCGCGGGCTGTTGGCCGTGGCGGCCAGGGCTTCGGTGTTCATGGCCTTACCCCACCCGCTTCTGGATGCGCATCAGCATGTAGCGCGCCATGGCGAGCACACAGAAGGTGATGAAGAACAGGATCAGGCCGAGGGCGATCAGCGACGAGGTATAGAGATCGCCGACCGCCTCGGTGAATTCGTTGGCGATCGAGGCCGAGATGGTCGTACCCGGCGCGAACAGCGAGGCCGAGACATGGTGGGCGTTGCCGATGACAAAGGTGACGGCCATGGTCTCGCCCAGCGCCCGGCCGAGGCCGAGCATGAAGCCGCCGATGACGCCCACCCGCGTGAAGGGCAGGACGACGTAGCGGAACACTTCCCAGGTCGTGCAGCCGACGCCGTAGGCCGCCTCCTTGAGGACCGGCGGCACCGCTTCGAACACGTCGCGCGAGATCGAGGTCACGAAGGGCAGCACCATGATCGCCAGGATCAGGCCGGCGGTCAGCATGCCGATGCCGTACGGCGGGCCTTCGAACAGCGTCGACAGGATGGGCACGCCGCTGAAGGCGTCGATCAGGAAGGGCTGGATGTAGCGCTGCAGGAAGGGCGCGAACACGAACAGGCCCCAGATGCCGTAGATGATGCTGGGAATGCCGGCCAGCAGCTCGATGGCGATGCCGATCGGGCGGCGCAGCACCATCGGACAGAGTTCGGTCAGGAAGAAGGCGACCATCAGGCCGACCGGCACGGCGATCAGCATGGCGATGGCCGAGGTGACGAGCGTGCCGTAGATGGGCGCCAGCGCGCCGAATTTCTCGGTGACCGGATTCCACGACTGGTCGAAGAGGAAGGAGAAGCCGAAGGTGCCCATCGCCGGCGCCGCGCCAATGACGAGAGCGATGATCACGCCGCTCAGCAGCGCCAGCACGAGGAGCGCTGCCGTCCGCGTCAGCCCATGGAAGATGAGGTCGGTCAGCCTGAGCCGCCTCAGGACCGTGGAGCGCGAGGCCGCTTCCGCCGCCGACACGCTCGCCCCATTCAATACAACTTCACTCACGTCGCGCCCCCTCGAAGCCATCCCCCTCCCCACGAAAGCGGGGCGGGTGTCACCACCCGCCCCTCGGCATCAATTGGTCGGCGAGAACAGGGGCTTGCCGCCCGCGTCCTTGATCTGCGACGACCACATCTTCTGGATGTCGTTCACGACCTTGTCCGGCATCGGCACATAGTCGAGGTCCTCGGCCATCTTGTCGCCCTTGGCGAACGACCAGGCGAAGAACTTGAGCGCCTCGGCCGTGATCGCAGCGTCCACCGGCTTCTTGTAGATCAGGATCCAGGTGGCGGCCGTCATCGGCCACGACTGGTCGCCAGGCTGGTTGGCGAGGATGACGCCGTAGCCGGGCTGGGAGTTCCAGTCGGCGTTGGCGGCGGCGGCCTGGAAGGTGGCCGAGCTCGGCGCCACCGTCTTGCCGGCCTTGTTCAGCATGTTGGTGTGGGTGAGCTTGTTCTGCTTGGCGTAGGCGTACTCGACATAGCCGATCGAGCCGCGCGTCTGGGCGACGTTGTTGGCGACGCCTTCGTTGCCCTTGGCGCCGATGCCGACCGGCCACTGCAGGGCGGTGCTGACACCGACCTTGGCCTTCCAGTCCGGGCTCACTTCAGCCAGGTAGTAGGCGAAATTGTAGGTCGTGCCCGACCCGTCCGAGCGGCGCACCGGCACGATCGCCTGCTTCGGCAGCTTGACGTTGGGGTTGAGCTTGGCGATCGCGGCGTCGTCCCAGCTCTTGATCTCGCCCATGTAGATGCGGGCCAGCGTCACGCCGTCGAGCGTGAGGTCGCCCGACTTCAGGCCTTCGAGGTTCACCACGGGGACGATGGCGCCCATGACCATGGGGAACTGCACCAGGCCCGACTCGTCGAGCTCCTTGCCCGGCAGCGGCGCATCGGTGGCGCCGAAGGTCACGGTCTTGGCCTTGATCTGCTTGATGCCGCCGCCCGAGCCGATCGACTGGTAGTTCATGCCGTTGCCGGTCTCTTTCTTGTAGGCGTCCGCCCACTTCGTATAGACCGGGTAGGGGAAGCTGGCGCCGGCGCCGGAAATGTCGACGGCCTGGGCCGTCCATGGCGTCAGGGCCAGCGCGGTGGCAACCAGGGCGATTTTTGCGAATTTCATAGGTCTCTCCATCGGTGTGCGCGAGTGGAGTAGGCGTCGCCGGTCACTGTCCTATGACACTTATATGACAATACGGTGACAGTCCCCTCGGGCCCTGAGGAGGGAACTTCCAACCCGTTGAAACAATTGAGGGATCCGGCCGATCCTAGCCGGCGGCCGGCAAGGTCACCGTGAAGGTCGAGCCCTTGCCCGGGATGCTCTGGATATCCAGCCGGCCGCGATGACGGTTCACCACATGCTTCACGATGGCGAGCCCCAGGCCGGTGCCGCCGAGCTGGCGCGAGCGGGCGGTGTCGACGCGGTAGAAACGTTCGGTGAGGCGCGGCAGGTGGGCGGCCGGAATGCCGTCGCCCTCGTCGCTTACCGTCACGGCGACGCGGCCGGGCCCGGCGGGCTGGGCCGCCACCCGCACCACGGTCGAGGGCCTGGCGTACTTGATCGCATTGTCGATCAGGTTCTGGAACACGATGGTGAGTTCGTCGTGATCGCCCACCGCCCTGGCAAGGCCGGCGGCGACGGCAAGCTCGATCGCCACGCCACGCGACGAGGCTTTTAGCTGCAGGAGATCGAGGACGCCGCGCAGCACGCTCTCGAGGTCGATCTCGCGGTCGGGCCGTGCGTGCTCGTGCTGTTCGATGCGCGACAGCATCAGGAGATCGTCGACAAGGCGGCGCATGCGGTCGGCCTGCTCGGCCATGATGCCGAGAAAGCGGTCGCGCGCCGCGGGATCGTCGCGCGCCGGGCCGCGCAGGGTTTCGATGAAGCCCGCAAGGCCCGCGATCGGCGTCTTGAGTTCGTGGCTGGCGTTGGCCACGAAATCGGCGCGCATGCGCTCGGCCCGGCGTTGCGCCGTGGTGTCGTGCAGCACGATCAAGGCCAGCGACCCGTCGGCCGCCGCCCGCGGCAGACGCCGGAGATGGGCGATGACATCGAGTTCCGGCGGGCCCGCCAGCACGAACTCGACCGCGCTCTGGTCGGCGGCGGTGAAATTTCCATCCGGCCCGGTTTCGAGCAAGGCATCGACCGCCGACAGGAGCTGCGGATGGCGCATCGCCGTCGACAGGTCGCGTTCGGCCCCGACCGGCCCGAGCAGTGCGACCGCCGCCTGGTTGGTGCGCACGACGCGGCGCTGGCGATCGACGGCGATCAGCGGATTGGGCAAGCCGTCGACGACGGCCTGCGCCGAGGCCGCGAGATTGTCGATCGAGGCGCGCTGCCGGCGCCAGCCGATGGAGAGCGTGGCCGCCGCCGTCGCCAGCTCCTCGGTGGCCGGCGCAAAGGACAGGCGCGGCATGACCGGCTCGCGCTCGTCCGAAAGTTCGCCGACAAAACGCGCAAACCGCGCGAGCGATCCGAGGTAGCGCTGCACCAGGAAGGCCGTCACCGCCGCGATGCCCGCCATCGCGATCAGGGCAGGTCGGCCGGCCAGAAAGCCCGCGCCGTAGAGGGCTGCGATCGCCACGGCCGACGGTGCCAGGGCCACGGTATTGGCCGCGAGGTAGCGCCTGAGGGGAATGGGTTGGTCGGCCATGGCGGCCCGGCTTACGGGCCCAGACGCGGCATGAAGAGGCGGATGGCCGCGAGGCCGTAGACGAAGCCGCCAATATGCGCCGTCCACGCGACCGGATCGCCGCCGGCGCCCGGGGTGCCACCCACGAGGCCGAAGAAGACATTGAGCGCGATCCACACGCCGGCGACCGGCAGCAGCGACGGCAGGCTGCCGACGTAGCGCATCAGGATCAGGACGCCGCCGAACACGCCGCTGATGGCACCCGAGGCGCCGACCACGGGGTCCATCGAGTCGGGAAAGAAGAAGACATGGACGAAGCCGGCGACGATGCCGGCGGAGAGGTAGAACAGGATGAAGCGGCGCGCGCCCAGCACGCGCACGACCGGCACGCCGAAGGCGGCCAGCGTCACCATGTTGATGCCGAGATGCAGCCAGCCACCGTGCAGAAACTGGTAGGTGATCGGTGCGATCAGCAGCGACAGCAGGTCGGGGCCGGTGGCCGACGTGTAGGCCGCCGGCACCAGCCCGAATTGCTGGATGATGTCACCGTCGGCCGCGTCGCCCAGCAGTTCGCGCACGAGCTGGATCGCCACGTTGATGCCGATCAGCCACAGCAGCACGGGCGGCAGGTTGATCGCCCGCTGGCCGGCGCCGCGTTCGGGTGCGGGGCGGTCGCTCTCGTCGAAAGGCATCCAGAACTCCGTTACCCGGCGAGACTAGCCGCCGCGACCGACCCTTGCACTGTTCTTGGCACGATCCTTATCCGATCAGCGCTTGGGTCCGCCCTGCCCCAGCGCACGCAGCCGCAGCCGGAGTGCATTGAGCTTGATGAAGCCCTCGGCATCGCGCTGGTTGTAGGCGCCTTGATCGTCTTCGAAGGTGACATGCTGCATCGAATAGAGCGAATGGGGCGACTTGCGGCCGACCACCGTCGTGTTGCCCTTGTAGAGTTTTAGCCGCACCGTGCCGGTGACGTTCTCCTGGCTCTTGTCGATCAGCGCCTGCAGCATCTCGCGCTCGGGCGAGAACCAGAAGCCGAAATAGACCAGCTCGGCATACTTCGGCATCAGCTCGTCCTTGAGATGGCCGGCGCCGCGGTCGAGCGTGATCGATTCGATGCCGCGATGGGCGGCATGCAGGATCGTGCCACCGGGTGTCTCGTAGATGCCGCGGCTCTTCATGCCGACGAAGCGGTTCTCGACCAGGTCGAGCCGGCCGATGCCGTTGGCGGCGCCAAGCTCGTTGAGCCTGGCGAGGATGGTCGCCGGCGACATCTTCAC
>JAUXRT010000662.1 GCA_030681635.1 Reyranella sp. | reverse complement strand
GCATGGTGCCGACCTTGCCGAGCCCCAGCGCGTCGATCGCCTTGGCCACGCCGTCGGTGACGCCGATGTTGGCCAGCACGAAGTTCAGGAACTGCGCGGCGATGATGATCAGCATGATCATCGCGGTCGTGCGCATCGTTCCCTCGAACACCGCCTTGAGCATCGACCAGGAAAGTGCGCGCTCCCATGCCGCCAGCAGGAGCGCCGCGAAGACGCCCATGGACGCCGCTTCCGTCGGTGTGGCCCAGCCGGCGTAGATGGAGCCGACGACGACAGCAAAGATGAACAGGGGCGCCACGAGGTCTTTCAGGGACCGCAGCCGTTCCCCCCAGCTGCTTGTGATCGGCGTTCCGCCCTTCGAAGGCGTCAGCAGGCAGTAGCCCAGGACGATGGCCATGAAGAACGCGGTGAGCAGCAGGCCGGGAATCATCCCGGCCAGATAGAGACGAGGGACCGAGGTCTGGGTCAGCAGTCCGTAGAGGATGAAGTTGATGGACGGCGGGATCAGGATGCCGAGCGTCCCGCCAGCCGCCAGCGTTCCCAGGAAAAGCGGCTCGTCATAGCCGCGGATCTTCACCTGCGGCAGGGCGACGACGCCGACCGTCGCCGCCGTGGCCACGCTCGAACCTGAAGTTGCCGCGAACATCGCGCAGGTGCCGATGTTGGCGTGCATCAGCCCGCCCGGCAGCCAGGAGAGCCAGGTCGCGATCGCGGCGTAGACGCGATGGGCGATCCCCGACCGCAGCAGGATCTCGCCCAGCATCACGAACATCGGGATGGCGATCAGGATGTATTCCGAACTCGCGTTCCAGACGATATCGCCCATCGCGAGGTAGAGCGGGATGGAGGAGAAGAACTGGTTGAGCGCCAGGCCGAGGACGCCCATGACGGCGGCCACCGGAATGCTGACGGCAAGGAGTGCCACGAGAAGGATCAGGGCGGTGCCGAGCATCTAGCGTTTCTCCCCGGCGTTCGGAGTCCCGATGCCCAGGGAGCCCAGTTCACCCTTCACTTCCTCGTCCTGCGACGGCACACCGATGGTCTCCGAGACAGTGGCGAAGTCGCCACGCACCAGCGCCTGAAGGCTGCGCAGGAAAGCCAGCACGGTGACGACCAGGAAAAGAACGAAGCCCGCGAACCAAGGCGCCTGGGGCCAGGCCAGCGGAATCCGCAGCGGCGTGTTCGACCGGTTCGCACCGGCCAGATTGTCGAGAAATATCTCCCCGGCGCGGTCAACGATGGCCAGGACCAGGATGGCGAGGCCGACGATCGCGATGAGGTCGAGCACCGCCTTTCCCCGCGCGCCGAGGCTGCCGTAGAGGACGTCGATGCGAACGTGCCCGCGCGTTACCATCACATGCGCCAGCGACCACGACGTGCCGATGGCGAACAGATAGGCCGCGATCTCGTCGGAGCCCGAGAACGCAAAGGACAGCAGCTTGCGGCTGATCACTTCCACCGTCACGACGACGGCCGCCAGCAGGATCATGCAGCCGCCGGCCCACGCGCCCCAGAGGGCGGCGACCGATGCGCCGCGCCAGAGATGTGCCATGATTGTTTCCCGAGAGGCCGGAGCCCCGCTGCCGTTCAGTTGGCCTTGGCCGCGAGGCCGTAGCGCTTGCCAACCATCTCGGTCCATTTGGCGGCGCATTCCGTGCCGCACCGCTTGGCCCACTCCGGCAAGACGACGTCGTTGAGCGCCTTCTTCATGGCGGCGCGGTCGGCGTCCGACGGCGTCACGAGCTTCAGCTTTGCCGGGGGACCCAGGGAGCACGGCCCGTTGCCGGTGTCGCAGGCGATGCCTTCCTTCGTGTCCGCCTCGACGCTTGCCCAGGCGGCTTCTTCGAACTTCTTGAACTCGCCGGTCATGAATTCCTGAGTCGGCTTGGAAAGCTTGTTCCAGCTGTTGAGATTGATGGCCACGAAGCCCGCCGTGTAGCCCAGTGCCACATCAACGACGGTCTTCACGACTTCGGGCCACTTCGCCTGGTATCCAGGCAGCGTGCCGGTGATACCGCAGTCGACCACGCCCTTCTCGAGCGCCGGCACGACCTCGCCGAACGGGATGGTCACGGCAGAGCCGCCCAGTGCCTTGACCAGGTCGGATTGGGAAACACCCTGCACGCGTACCTTCTTGCCCTTGATATCGGCCAGGCTGGAGATTTCGTCACGACAGAAGAAGACCTGCTTGGGGAAAGCAAAAGTGGCCACGATCTGCGAACCGAACTTGTCGCGCATGATCTTTTGCATCTCGGGCATCCAGGCGTTCAGGATTTCGCGCTGTTGCGCGACGCTGGCCGCCACACCCGACACGTCCGACCCCTCGAAGATGGCAGCGCCGTCATCGACATAGATCGGAAGCGCGTGCGCCACGTCATAGACGCCGGTCTTCAGCAGCCGCAGAACCTCGGTGCCCTTGAGATTGAGTTCGGTGATCGACTTGATGTTGCCGGTCAGCTTGCCGCCCGAGTCCGCCCCAAGCTGCTGGCCCCAGAAAGGGGCCTCGACGACCTTGAAGATGTTGAGAAAGTTCCACGTGCCGATCACGTTGAATTTCTTGGTATCGAGGTTGGCCGGTGCCTGGGCCGCTGCGATGCCGCTGCCGCCGACCGCGAACGCGGCCGCCATGCCGAGAATTGCCGTGAATTTCATAAGTGCCTCCCCTGCTCGATTTTCGCCCGTTTCGAGTGGGCGTTTTTTTAAGTGCGCGGACGCTAGCATTCCGCCGGGTTTGAGGAAAGCCGATGTCAGAGTGCCGGAGGACGGTGCTGCGCCCACGGCCGGGCCTGTTCCAGGAGAGCGCCCAGCCGCAGTACGTCGGTCTCGCTCGCCCACTTGCCGATGATCTGCACCGAGGTCGGCAGCCCGTCCGTGCCGAAGCCCGACGGCACGGCCATCGCCGGATGGCCTGTGAGGTTGAACGGGTACTGGTATGACGTCCAACCCTGCCGCGTGATGCCGCATTTCACGCCGTCCACCACGACCTCGTCATTGGCGGCGTCGTGCGTCACGTCGAGCGCGGTGCGCGCGTTGGTCGGGCTCACCAGGAAGTCGTAGCGCTCGAACAGCGACTGGATTGTGCGGAACAGGACCGTGCGCGCGAACTGGGCGTTGCGGAAGTCGGCGAGGGTGAACTTGGCCCCGCGGTCCATGAAGGCGAGCGTTACGGGGTCCATCTGGTTCTGCCACTTCGGGACGTATTGGGCGCAGGTCACCGCGAAGCCGGCCTGATAGAGCACGCGGCCCTCGTACTCGATCCAGTCGATCTTGTCGGTGACCTGCTCGACCTCGGCGCCCATGTCGCGCCAGGCGTCGAGCGCCTGCAGGGTATTGGCGCGCACGTCGGCGGCGAGGCGCGGGTTGGCCATCAGCTCGATGTAGCCAATGCGCACGCCCGAGAGATCCTCGCCCGCGAGCTTGGGCGACATCGGTTGCGGCGTGGCGCCGAGGCTCCAGGGGTCCTTGGACGATGGCCCCGCGAGGACACCGTGCATGATGGCGGCGTCGGTGACGGTGCGGGCGAGGGGACCTGCGAAGATGTTGTTGCCGAAAGTATCGCGCGAGGTGTCGTAGGGCACGATGCCCAGCGTGGCTTTGAGCCCGACCAGGCCCGAGCAGGAGGCAGGGCCGCGCGTCGAGCCCGCGCCGTCGGTGGCGAGCGACAGCGGGCCGAGACCTGATGCCACGGCGGAGGCGCCGCCGCCGCTGGAGCCGCCCGGCGTGCGCTCGAGGTTCCAGGGATTGCGCGTGGCGCCAAACGACGGCCCGTCGGTCAATCCCTTGACGCCGAACTCCGGGCTGTTGGCCTTGCCGACGATGATGGCGCCGGCCGCTTTTAGGCGCGCCACGGTGATGTCGTCGGACGCGGCCGGCGGATTGTCGGCGAAGATCGCCGAGCCATGCCGGGTCGGCACGCCCTCGACGTCGAGCAGGTCCTTGATGCTGACCGGCACGCCGTGCAGCGGTCCGAGCTTCTCGCCCCTGGACACCGCCTCCTCGGCGCGCCTGGCGTCCGCGCGGGCTTGCTCGGCCGTCACCTCGCGGAAGCAGTTGAGCTTGGGATTGGCGCGCTCGATCGCTTTCAGCACGGCGTCGACATACTCGACAGGCGAAAGCTTGCGCGAGCGGATGAGGGCGGCGGCTTTTACAGCCGGCATGAACAGGAGATCTGTGTTGGACATGGCCCACCCTAGCCCATCCTCGACAGCGTCTGCACGCTGCGCTACGCCGCAGCCGATGTTCTCCCTGCCCATCCTGGCGGCGCTGGCGGTCGTGGCCGTCGTGACCTCCTTCGTTTCCGGCATCTTCGGAATGGCGGGCGGCATGCTGCTGATCGGCTTCCTGCTGGTCCTGCTGCCGGTGCCGGTGGCCATGGTGTTCCACGGCGTCATCCAGATCGCGGCCAACGGCTGGCGCGCCTGGCTGTGGCGCCACCATGTGAGATGGAGCGTCGTGCTGAAGTTTGGCGCCGGCGCCGGGGCCTCGCTGGTGGTCTTCTCGTTCTTCGATTTCGTGCCGCCCAAGTCGATGGTCCTGATCGCCGTGGGAGTGACGCCCTTCATCGCGCTGGCCGTGCCGCAACGCATCGCGCCCAACATCGAACGCGGCGGGCAGGCGTTCCTGGCCGGGGCCATCGGCGGCGCCATCCAGCTCGTCTCGGGCGTCACCGGCCCGTTGCTCGACATCTTCTATGTCCGCACCGGCATGACGCGGCAGGTGAATGTCGCCACCAAGGCGGCGGCCCAGGTGCTGGGCCATCTCACCAAGGTCATCTATTTCGCCCTCGTGATCGAAGGGCCGGCCGGCCGCGATCCCGAGCAGTGGCTGGTGATGGGCTTTGCCGCGGCCTTCGCCGTGCTGGGCACCACGCTGTCGCGCAGTTTTCTCGATCGCATGTCGGACAAGCAGTTCTATCATTGGACGCGGCGCGTCATCCTGGCGCTGGGCGCCGTCTACGTCGGCCAGGGTGTGTGGATGATGGTGAATGCATGACAGACGTCAAAACCGAGGTCCGGGCGCTGCTCGACCGCCTGCCGGACGATTGCAGTTTCGCCGATGTGCAGCGCGGCATCGCCGTGTTGATGTGGCCTAAACAGGGTGATGGCTCGCTGGCGCCGCCGCAGCGCGTCGATCCGGAAGAAGTGAAGCGCCGGCTGCGCGACTGGATGAAATCGGAGAAGGACAAATGAAGGACCGCGTCTCGATCGATCTCAAGGACGGCGTCGCCGACGTCCGCCTGATCCGTGCCGACAAGATGAACGCGCTCGATCCCGCGATGTTCGAGGGCATCATCGAGGCAGGTGCCAGGCTCGCCGACATGAAGGGCCTGCGCTCGGTCGTGCTGTCGGGCGAGGGCAAGGCCTTCTGCGCCGGCCTCGACATGGCGAGCTTTGCCGCCATGAAAGCGGAAGGCGACGCGGTGCCGGGCGTGCGCGACCTCACCAGGCGCACCCACGGCATCGCCAACCGGCCGCAGCAATGCGCCTGGCTGTGGCGCGAGCTGCCGGTGCCGGTGATCGCCGCCGTCCATGGCGTGGCCTTCGGCGGCGGCTTCCAGATCATGCTGGGCGCCGATATCCGCTACGCCACGGCCGATACGCGCTTCTCCGTGATGGAGATCAAGTGGGGCCTCGTGCCCGATCTCGCCGGCACCCAGCTCATGCGCCATCTCGCCCGCGAGGATGTGGTGCGCGAGCTCACCTACACCGGCCGCATCTTCAACGGCACCGAGGCGCGCGAGATGGGTTTTGTCACGCGCGTGGTCGAGGATCCGCGCGCGGCGGCGCTGGAGACGGCCAGGGAAATCGCCTCCAAGAGCCCCGATGCGATGCGGGCGAACAAGCGGCTGCTCAATGCCGCCGTCGCCACCGATGCGGCCTCGGGCCTGATGATGGAATCGGTCGAGCAGCAGAGACTGATCGGCTCGCCCAACCAGCTCGAGGCCATCCTGTCGAACCTGCAGAAGCGCGCTGCCAACTACAAGGATTAGGACTCGCCCGAACCACTCGTCCACCTCATCCTGAGGAGCCGCGCGAAGCGCGGCGTCTCGAAGGATGGGATGCAGGCGAGGTGCTCGTGCCCACCCTTCGAGACGCGGCCTCCGGCCGCTCCTCAGGGTGAGGTGTATTTGCCAACGCAAGGATTGACGACATGAACCGCCAATGGCTCTACGCCAAGCAGCCCCAGGGCAAGATCGCCGCCGACACCTTCCAGTGGACCGAGACGGCGATCCCCGTGCCGAAGGAGGGCGAGGCGCTGGTCCGCACGCGCATGCTCTCGCTCGATCCCGCCAACCGCGCCTGGATGATGGGCAAGACCTATCGCGATGCGCTGCAGCCTGGCCAGGTGATGAGCGGCTTCTCCATCGGCGAGGTGGTCGAGTCCAAGGCCGCCGGGCTCGCCAAGGGCGACCTCGTGGAGGGCGACTGGGGTTGGCAGGACTACGCCACGCTGCCGGCCCGGCGGCTCACCAGGCGCACGACCGAGGCGCCGCTCGAACTGCTGATCGGGCCGCTCAGCATCACCGGCCTCACGGCCTATTTCGGCCTGCTGGACGTGGGCCAGCCCAAGCCCGGCGACACGGTGCTGGTCTCGGCGGCGGCCGGCGCGGTCGGCACCATGGTGGGCCAGATCGCCAAGCTGGTCGGCTGCCGCGTCGTCGGCACGGCCGGCGGCCAGGACAAGTGCGACTGGCTGGTGCGCGAGCTCGGCTTCGATGCCGCGATCGACTACAAGGCCGGCGGCGTCCGCCGCGCGCTGGCGGCGGCATGCCCCGCCGGGATCGACGTCTACTTCGACAATACTGGCGGGCCGGTGCTCGATGCCGCGCTGTCGCTGATGAATTTGCGCGGCCGCATCGCCTGCTGCGGCAACGTCTCGCAAAACGATGTCGACAATCCCGCGCCGGGGCCGATGGCGGTGCCGGGCCTGGTCGTGACCAAGCGGCTGCGGATGGAAGGCTTCATCGTCATGGATTTCTTCGACCGCCGCGCCGAGGCCGAGCAGCGCCTCGCGCGCTGGGTCGCCGAGGGCAGGATCAAGGCCGTCGTCGATGTCGTCGACGGGCTCGACAAGGCGCCGGAGGCGCTGATCGGGCTCTTTGACGGCAGGAACCGCGGCAAGATGGCGGTGCGGGTCTGACCATGGCGCTGGTTCTCCACGCCCATCCGTTTTCGTCGTACTGCCAGAAGGTGCTGATCGCGCTCTACGAGAACGACACGCCCTTCACGCTGCGCCTGCTGGCCGATGCCGATTCGTTTGCCGAACTGGCAAGGCTGTGGCCACTGCGGCTGATGCCGGTGCTCACCGACGGCGACGACGTCGTGCGCGAGGCGAGCATCATCGTGGAGCACCTGTCGCTGCACCATCCCGGACCGGTCCGCCTGATCCCGTCGGATCCAAAGGCCGCGCTGGAAGTGCGCTTCCTCGACCGGCTGTTCGACAATTACGTGATGACGCCGATGCAGAAGATCGTGGCCGATGTGCTGCGCGATCCGGGCGAGCGAGATCCCAAGGGCGTGGCCGATGCCAAGGCGCGGCTCGATGCGTCCTATGAATGGCTCGACGGCGCGCTGAAGGGCCGCCCCTGGGCGGCGGGTGAGGCGTTTACGCTGGCCGACTGCGCGGCGGCGCCGTCGCTCTTCTACGCCGACTGGGTGCACCCGATCCCTGAGCGGTTCGGCACCCTTCGCGCCTATCGCACGCGGCTGCTCAAACGGCCGTCCTTCGCGCGCGCCGTCGAGGAAGCGCGGCCCTATAGGTCGTTCTTTCCGCCCGGCGCACCCGACAGGGACTAACGTCCGACAAACACTGCGTGGAGGTCAGGAAGATGACGCGTCTTTCGGTGCTGATCGCAATCACGATGTCATTGATCGCCGCGTTGACGGGCTGCTTGGGGCCGCCGCCGGTACTGGCCTCGTCGGAGGTCACTCGGGCGGCCATCAACCTGGAGGAACCGCCAGCGGATCGCGCCCGGGTTTTTGCTTTTACGGGGCGCGGTCCGCTTTTCAGCGGCGGAGGCAAGGCGACGACGAGCCACATCCTGCCGGCCGATATCTACGTCAACAACGTCAAGATCGGCACCGTGAACCCAAAGGAAGCCATGGTTTTCGATGTCGCTCCCGGACGGTATTCGTTCTCCTGGATGATCTACAATCAAAGGGTCGGCTGGGGAGAGGAGATGAGGCCGGGCATCTTCGAGTTGCCTGGCGGGGTCATCGTCGGGATTTCGGCCGAGTACGTCGGGGGCACTTACTTCATCAGTGAAGGCGTGATGACGTCTCTGTTCGACAAGAGTGGCCAGAAACGCCTGTCCCCCGACGTCAAGATCGTACGGGCGGTGCACTGTCCTCCGACGATTTGCATCTGAGACTCTACTGCGGCACGCGTGAAGCTACTTTCCGACGAACTTCGGCTTGCGCTTCTCGACGAAAGCCTGAACCGCTTCCTTGTGGTCGGCGGTACGTGACGCCGACACCAGACGCTCGGCCTCGCGATAGTGCGCGGTCGCGTAGTCGATGTGGAGTGCGTCGTCGAGATTGTCCTTGATCAGGCGCAACGCGGCCCGCGGGCCGTCGGCCAGCGACTTGGCGAAAGCAAAGGCTTCGTCCTGGAGCCTGGCGTCGTCGACCACGCGGTTGAAGAGGCCGATGCGCTCAGCCCTCTCGGCGTCGACCTTCTCCGAGGTCAGCATCAGCTCGCGCGCCCGCATCGGTCCGACCGTGCGCGTGAGCAGCCAGGCGATACCGTAGTCGCCCGATAGGCCGATCTTCACATAGCCCGTGGTGCCGAAGGCGGACTTCGCCGCGATGCGGATGTCGCAGGCCAAGGCGATGGCGAGGCCGGCGCCGGCCGCTGCGCCGGGCAGGGCGGCGATCGTGGGCTTGCGCACGGCGAACAGCGCGCCGGTGAGATGTGCCTGCCGCCAGCGCAGGTCGGAGAGCCGCTCCTCATAGCTCATCTGGCCGCGCGGGCCGCGGCCGCCCATGCCCTTCACGTCACCGCCGCTGCAAAAGGCGGTGCCGGCGCCCGTGATCAGGAGCGCCCCGACGTCGGGATCGTCGCCACGCGCCTTGATCTGGTCGCGCAGCGCCTCGGTGAGGGCGGGCGACATGGCGTTGCGCGCCTCGGGCCTGTTCAAGGTGATCAGCGCGACGCCGTCGCGGACGCTGCACAAGAGTTCGGTTGTGCCTGTATCGATATCCATGGGACGCTCCGCCAATTCTCGAGGTTGCGCATGACAGTCCCGGTCACCGAACACCCCGTCAAGACCGCCCGTCAC
>JAUXRT010000646.1 GCA_030681635.1 Reyranella sp. | reverse complement strand
CCATAGCATCCCGTGAACAGGGA
The DNA here is from genome assembly GCA_030681635.1 of Reyranella sp. Lineage (GTDB taxonomy): Bacteria > Pseudomonadota > Alphaproteobacteria > Reyranellales > Reyranellaceae > Reyranella. The sequence continues at coordinate 1,930 of JAUXRT010000646.1, read as the reverse complement.
TCCGCAGGGGCGTGGGGCACCTGTCGTGGATTTAGGGGGACAGGGTCGTGGCCTTTCGGTCCGAAATCCTGATCAAGCTCGACAAGAAAGGCCGGGTCCTTCTGCCCGCCGCCTTCCGCGACGAGCTGCCGGCCGGCGACCGCGAGGCCTTCGTCCTCTACCACTCCCCCAATGTCCCGGGCGTCGTGAACGGAAATTCGCGTCTGGGGTTTGACGCCATGCTCGAGCGTCTCCGCGTCGAGGCGCTCGGCCCCAAGGGCTCGCTCAAGGTTTCGCTCGACGACGAGGCCTTCGATCCCGCGGGCTATCTCTCGGCCAGCGCCCGCACCATCGCCATGGAGCCGGACGGCCGCTTCTCCCTACCAGCCGAATTCGCCCACGCCCTCGAGGCCGACGCGGGCGTCATGCTGGTCGGCAAGGGCGACAAGTTCCAGATGTGGAATCCCAAGCGCTGGCAGGCCCGCCGCGATGGCGATCGCGACAAGATGGCGGCCTTCGTGCGCAGCCTCGCCAATTCGGATTCAGAGAGGGGCGACGCATGAGCGGCGCCGCCGGGCATATCCCCGTTCTCGCGCGCGAGGTGATCGACGCGCTGCAGCCGCGTGACGGCGGCCGCTACGTCGACGGCACCTTCGGCGCCGGCGGCTACACCGCCGCCATGCTCGATCGCGCCGACTGCCAGGTGATCGCCATCGACCGCGACCCCGATGCCATCGCCGCCGGCCAGGCAATGGCCGCGCGCTATGCGCCGCGGCTGCGTCTGATCGAGGGCCGCTTCGGCGATATGGCCGAGTTGCTGTTGGCGGAAGGCGTCGATGACGTCGACGGCGTGGCACTCGATCTCGGCGTCTCCTCGATGCAGTTCGATCAGGCCGAGCGCGGCTTCTCCTTCCGCAATTCGGGCCCGCTCGACATGCGCATGGAAAAGAACGGATCGTCGGCGGCGGATCTGGTGAACCAGGCGGACGAAGTCGAGCTTGCCGACATCTTCTGGCGCTACGGCGAGGAGCGCCGCAGCCGCCGCGTCGCGCGCGCCATCGTCGAGGCCCGCAAGGCGAAGCGCATCGAGACGACCGGCGAGCTGGCGGAGATCGTTCGTCGCGCCGTCGGCCCCTCGGCGAAGGACGAGAGCGATCCCGCGACGCGGGCCTTCCAGGCGCTGCGCATCGCCGTGAACGACGAGTTGGGCGAGCTGGAGCGCGGCCTTGCCGCCGCCGACTCCGTGCTGGCGCCGGGTGGCCGCCTGGCCGTGGTGTCGTTCCATTCGCTGGAAGACCGCGCGGTCAAGGAATACGTGCGCCAGAGGGCCGGCCGCACGCCCAGCCCGTCACGTCACGCGCCGCCGCGCGCCGTCGAACGCGAGACCACGCTGCGCGATCTCACGCGCAAGCCGGTGCTGCCGACGGCATCCGAAGTGGCCTCCAATCCGCGCGCCCGTTCGGCTCGCCTGCGTGTCGCCGAGAAGCTCGGCGTCGCCGGAGGTCGCGCATGATCCATCGCGGGCTCGTCTTCTGGTCGGTTGCCGCTGTCGCCACGGCGGTTGGGCTGTTCACCGTGAAGTACAAGGTGCAGGACCTCGAGGAGCGGATCGACCGCACCAATCACAAGATCGTCGAGAGCCAGCAGGCCACGCACATCCTGCGGGTCGAATGGGCCCATCTCAACGAGGCCGAGCGCATCGAGAAGCTCGCCCTGAAACATCTGAAGCTCGAGCCGGCCTCGATCAAGCAGGTCATCCGGCTCGACACGCTCAAACCCGAATCTGTCCCCCCGCGGCGCGATCCACCACTCCCTTCCCCCCCACGTACGGGCAACGACGTCCCCTCGTCGACTTTGCCCGGTGGTGGTCGCGTCGCAGCGGAGGCCGGCAGCCCCTCGCCGGCCTCCGCACCCCTTTCAGCACGTTCCAACGGACCCACGACGCCCCCTC
>JAUXRT010000635.1 GCA_030681635.1 Reyranella sp. | reverse complement strand
TCGCCGGGCCCCGTGCGTTTCTCGGCGCGCGGCACCGACAGCGTATAGGTCCAGGTGCTGCTGCCCACGCTGTAGCGCGCCTCGATCTTCTTGCCGACCTCGAGCGGCCACAGGCGCTCTGGACGGAGGGCCGCAATATAGGCCGACATGTCGGCGCCGTCGGGCGAGGGATTGTCGAACAGCAGGGCGCGCAGCTTGAACGGCTTGCCGCCGACGCGGTCCATGGTGCAGTCGATGCCGTCGCGGCCGCGTGAGACGACCTTTACGCCGCTGTCGTAGGTGAAGACCGTGCCCGGGTCGGGACAGGCAAAGTCCATGGTCTGGGCGGTGGCGATGCCGGCCGGCAACAGGACGGCGGCAAGGACGAACGAGGCAAGGCGCATCGGCATGGGCCCGATCATAGCCGAACCCTAGGTCAGCCGGCCAACGTCGAGTAGGTGGCGCGGCCGACGGCCACCAGCGCCTTCTGGTCGTTGAACACGTCGACATCGACCAGGCCGACGCTCTTGCCGGCGCGGCGCACGCGCGCCGTCGAGGTGAGCGACGTTTTTATCGCCGGCCGGAGATAATCGACGCGGAAGTTGATGGTGGGCAGGCCGCGGCGCAGCGCCATGATCAGCGCATAGTCGCCGACCGTGTCGATGATCGCCGCGATCGGCCCACCGTGCCACTGGCCCGTGCCGGCGCCGCGCTCGAACTCCGGCCGCATGGCGCAGCTCATGGTGACCAGCTCCTGGGCCGGATCGGCCTCGGTGATTTTCAGGCCAAGGAAGGCGATGAAGGGCGAGCGGTCGAGCATCGCCTGCAGCTCGTCCCCGGTCAGGGGCTTCAGAGCGTCGCTCATGGGGCCACCACGATCTTGCCGAACACTTCTCGGTCCTCGATGACGCGGAGCGCCTCGCGCGCCTCCTCGAGCTTATAAACCTTGTCGACCAGCACCTTGAGCTTGCCCTGCTGGACCATCTCCAGAAGCGTGACGATGTCGCTGCGTGCCCAGCCGTTGGAGCCCAGCACCTTCAGTTCGAAGGTCCAGATGAAACGGATGTCCTCCTGCGGGTCGTAGCCGGCGGTGGCGCCGCAGGTGAGCAGGCGGCCACCGACCTTCAGGACCTTCATCGACTTCACCCAGGTGTCGCCGCCGGTGTAGTTCACCACCACATCGACGCCCTGGTCGGTGCCGGCGCCGCGCCGTGTCGGCTTGCCGTACATCGCGAAGACTTCCTTCATGAAGTCCTTCTCGACGTAGTTGATCGTCTTGTCGGCGCCAAGCTCGGCCAGGCGCTTGGCCTTGGCGTCGGTGCCGGCGCAGGCGATGACCTCGGCCCCGGCGATCTTGGCGAGCTGCACGCAGCACACGCCGACGCCGCCCGAGGCGCCCAGGATCAGCACCTTCTCGCCCGCGGCGACGCGGCCGTTGGTGCGCATCATGCGCAGCGCCGTGCCGTAGGCGACGGGAAGCGCGGCAGCGTCGGAAAACGACACGCCCTCAGGAATTTTCACGAGCTGGTGGGCCTTGGCGCGGCAAAGCTCGGCCAGGCCGCCATGGACGGTCTCGCCCATCAGGCCGCCCTCGATGCGGTTGATGGGGTCGACCAGGACGCGGTCGCCCTTGCTCCAGCCGGTGACGCCTTGGCCGAGTTCGGCGATCTCGCCGGCAACATCGAGCCCCATGATGGCGGGCATCGGCACCTTGATGCCGGGCATGCCACGGCGGGTGAAGACGTCGTGGTAATTGAGCGAGGAGGCCTTCACCGCCACGATGACGTCGCCCGGGCCGGGCTTGGGATCGGGAAAGTCGGTCTCGAAGTTCAGGCGATCCGGTGCGCCGTGCTCACGGACGACAGCAGCTTTCATTGTCACACATCTCCAGTAGGGATCTGTCGGGCCAGCACGCGCTTGTCGATCTTGTTGGTGCCGGCAAGCGGCATTTCGTCGACGAAGAAGACGCGACGCGGATGCTGATAGGCGGGCGCATTGGCGAGCGCGTAGGTCTTTATGGCCTGTTCGTCGAGGTCGGTTCCGTCCGTCCGCACCACGAAGGCCACCGGCTTGTGGCCCTTCAACTCGTCGGGGACGGCGATGACGGCGGCCTGGTGAATGCCGGGATGGCGCTCCAGCATCTTCTCGACCTCGCCGGGATAGATGTTCTCGCCGCCGCACACGAACATGTCGTCGACGCGGCCGACGAAATAGAAGAAGCCGTTCTCGTCGCGGCGGAACACGTCGCTGGTGCGGTAGTAGCCGTCCGGCGTCATCGCCTTGGCCGTGACCTCGGGCAGCTTGTGATAATGCGTCATGAGCGCGCCGCACTTCATCTCGAGCGCGCCGCCATGGCCATCGTCTCCCTGCACTTCGCGGCCGTCGCGCACCAGGCGGAGCTGTACCTCGGGATGCGGATAGCCGGTCGACAGTTCGGGCTGGGGAATCCCCTTGGGGTGCGGCCCGAAAACGACGGGCCCCGCTTCTGTCGTGCCGTAGCCGTTGCTGATCGTGACCCTGGGGAACACGGTGCGGACCTGGTCGATCAGCGCCTGGGTGATCGGCGCCGAGCCCATGCGCACGGCCTCGACCGCCGACAGATCGTGGTTGGCCAGCAGCTCGCGCTCG
>JAUXRT010000627.1 GCA_030681635.1 Reyranella sp. | reverse complement strand
GGTCCGACGATCGGGCCTGCGCTGAAAAGAATCATTTAGTTCAAGCGGGCCGGCGCTTTGAGAATTTCCGGACAGACAGATTCTGGACAACTCGTGTCTGAAAAATGCGCCTTCAGACGTCGAGGTTGGCGACCTTCAGCGCGTTCTGCTGGATGAACTCGCGGCGCGGTTCGACGACGTCGCCCATCAGGGTCGAGAAGATCTCGTCGGCCTCGTCGGCATGGTTGATCCGGACCTGCAGGAGCGTCCGAGCCTCGGGGTCGAGCGTCGTCTCCCAGAGCTGGTCGGGGTTCATCTCGCCCAGGCCCGTGTAGCGCTGGATGGTGACGCCGCGGCGGCCGGCCTCGACCACGGCGGCGAACAGCTCGGTGGGCGAGAAGACCTGCGTCTCCTTCTCCTTGGCGATGAACAGGCCGGGCCGCTGATAGACCGCCTGCAGCTCGAGCGCGAGCCCGTCGAGCTTGCGCGCCTCGGCGCTCTTGACCAGGGGACCGTCGATGACATGGCGCTCGTTGACGCCGCGCAGGCGGCGGCTGAAGGCGAGGCCGCCGTCGGGCGTCGGCTCGCCGCTCCAGCCGCGCTCGAGCACGGGGCTCACGGCGTCGAGCCTGCGGGCGATGTAGTCGGCCGTGGCCTTGGCCAGCTCGCCATCGTTCAGGATATCGGGCTTGAAGGCGCCGGCGATGGCGGCCTGCTCGATCACGGCCTGGCTGGTGACGCGCCGCGACAGCGACAGCGGCTTCACCAGGTTGGTGACGGAGCGGGCGATGTCGACGGTGCGGCGCAGGTCCTCGCTCGCCTGGACGCTGCCGTCGCCGAGCTGGAGCCGCGCGTTCTCGAGGCCGGTCTGGATCAGCTGCTCGTCGAGCGCGCGCTCGTCCTTGAGGTAGATCGCCGACTTGCCCTTGGCCGCCTTGAACAGCGGCGGCTGGGCGATATAGAGGTGGCCGGCGTCGATCAGCGCGCGCATCTGGCGGTAGAAGAACGTCATCAGGAGCGTGCGGATGTGCGAGCCGTCGACGTCGGCGTCCGTCATGATGATGATCTTGTGGTAGCGCAGCTTGTCGAGCGTGAAGTCGTCATGGCCGATGCCGGTGCCGAGTGCGGTGATCAGCGTGCCGATCTCGGCCGAGCCCAGCATCTTGTCGAAGCGCGCGCGCTCGACGTTCAGGATTTTTCCACGCAAGGGCAGAATGGCCTGGTTGGCGCGGTTGCGGCCCTGCTTGGCCGAACCGCCGGCCGAATCGCCCTCGACGATGAAGAGTTCGCTGAGCGCCGGGTCGCGCTCCTGGCAGTCGGCGAGCTTGCCGGGCAGCGAGGAGACGTCGAGCGCGCCCTTGCGCCGGGTGAGCTCGCGGGCCTTCTTCGCCGCCTCGCGCGCCGCCGCCGCCTCGACCACCTTGGTCAGGATCTTGCGGGTCTCCGAGGGATGCTCTTCCAGCCATTGGCCGAACTTGTCGCCGATCACCGACTCGACGACCGGGCGGACCTCGGAGGAGACCAGCTTGTCCTTGGTCTGCGACGAGAACTTGGGGTCCGGCACCTTGACCGACAGCACGCAGGTCAGGCCCTCGCGCATGTCGTCGCCGGTGAGGTTGACCTTCTCCTTCTTGGAGAGGCCGCTCTCGTCGGCGTATTTGTTGAGCGTGCGGGTGAGCGCGCCGCGGAAGCCCGCGAGATGGGTACCGCCGTCGCGCTGCGGGATGTTGTTGGTGAAGCACAGCATCGTCTCGTGATAGCTGTCGTTCCACTGCATCGCGACTTCGATCGAGATGCCTTCCTTTTCGCCGCGGATCGACACCGGCGG
>JAUXRT010000624.1 GCA_030681635.1 Reyranella sp. | reverse complement strand
TTGAGGGCATGACCAAGGTCTTCTATCCGCCGGCTTCCAACACGGTGATCTTCGTCGTCATGGCGATCGTCCTGCTGGTCAAGCCGGCCGGCCTGTTCGGGCAGACCAAATGACCACCCAGAGAACGGTCGCCCTTGTCCTGCTGGCGGCGGCGCTGGCGGCGCCGTGGTTCGCCTATCCGGTGTTCCTGATGACGGCGCTCTGCTTCGCGCTGTTTGCCTGCGCCTTCAACCTGCTGCTGGGTTACGTCGGCCTGATGAGCTTCGGCCACGCCATGTTCTTCGGCATGGCGGGCTACTTCTACGGCCATGTCGTGAAGGCGTGGGACATGCCGCCGGAACTCGGTTTGCTGGCCGGCGTCGCGGGAGCGGCCGCCCTCGGCGTGATCACCGGGGCGCTGGCGATCCGCCGCCAAGGCATCTATTTCGCGATGATCACGCTGGCCTTCGCGCAGATGATCTATTTCTTCTGCATCCAGGCGCCATTCACCCATGGCGAGGACGGGCTGCAGGGCATTCCGCGCAAAGCGCTGCTGGGCGGGCTGATCCCGACCAAGGACGACCGGGTCCTTTACTACGTGGTGCTGGTGATCTTCCTGTTCGGCTATGCCGCCATCTACCGCTTCATCCATTCGCCGTTCGGCCAGGTGCTGAAGGCGATCCGCGACAACGAACAGCGGGCAGTGTCGCTGGGCTACGAGGCCGACCGCTACAAGCTCCTGGCCTTCGTGCTGTCGGCGGCGCTGGCCGGGCTTGCAGGGTCGACCAAGGCGATGGTGCTGCAGTTCGCGACCTTGACCGACGTCAGCGCCGCGATGTCGGGCGAAGTCGTGCTGATGGCGCTGGTCGGCGGCCTAGGCACGATCATCGGCCCGGTCGTCGGCGCCTTCATCATCATCACCATGCAGAACTACCTGGCCGCCACCGGAGAATTCGTGCTGGTGATCCAGGGCGTGATCTTCGTCGTGATCGTGATGGCCTTCCGCAAGGGGCTGGTGGGCGAACTCACCGACTGGTGGAAATCCCGCCGCGCGACCGCTGATGATGGCACGCCCCCAAGTCGCTAGCGGGCGTCGTCTTCGCGACCTTCGATTTCCTGATTTTCGTCCCGTGATGCCGCTTCGGCCGCTGCCCTTGCCTGCCGCCGGCATTCGGGCGAAGAATCGAGTGAACCAACCGGGGAAATGCCTGCCATGACCGAGCCAAGCGACGACCAGCTCTTCAGCGAGCTGCGCAAGATCGACACGCCCACGATCACCAACGTGGTGGCGACCTATCCGAAGAATCCGCTGTGCCTCGGGCTCTACAATCCCTGGACCGAGAACTGGTACACCGACACCTCGATTCGCTGCATCTATCCCGAGATGGGCGCGATCGTGGGCCATGCCGTGACCTGCGTGTATGGCCTGCCCGACCCGAATTATGCCGGCCGGCTTTCGTTCATGGACGTGGTCGACGCGCTCGACGCGATGAAGAAGCCGACCATCCTGGTGATCCAGCAGAAGTGGCCGCCCGAGCTGATGAACAAGGCGGGCCTTGCCGGCGAGATGATGATCAGTTCCATGATGGCGGTGGGCTGTGTCGGCATGCTGTCGAACGGTCCGTCGCGCGACGTCGACGCGATCCGCAAGCTGAACTTCCAGCTCCTGCTGGGCGGCGTGACCGCCGGCCACGGCGAGATGGCGGTGCAGTCGGTCAATGTGCCTGTCTCGGTCGGCGGCATGGACGTGGCGCCGGGCGACCTGATCCACATGGACGAGAACGGCGCCGTGAAGTTCCCGCCCAAGCACGCGCCGGCAGTCCTGAAGAATGCCCGCGCCATGCTCGACGACGAGGCGGCCAGGCTGGTGCTCCTGCGCAAGGCCAAGACGGCGGCGGAGGTGCGGGCGGCTTCGTCCGGCGGCGCCTACACGCCGAAGAAGGGATAGTCGTTGCCCGCGGACGGCGACGCCTTGGCCGACACCGCGCGCCCCGGGGACCGCCCCGTGCGGTGGGGCCTCTCGCTTCGGCTGTTCGCGGTCCTGACCCTGCTGGGGGCAATCGCCGTCCTTGTTACCGGCATCCTGGGCTATGTCCGCGCGCACGATGCGCTCGAGCAGGCGATCTACAACCAGCTCACCGCGGCGCGCGAGATCAAGGCGCGCCAGGTCGAGACCTACTTCCGGACGATCCATGCCGAGCTGCGCCTGCTTGCCACCTCGAAGATGGTGGTCGAGGCGTCGCGCGAGTTCCGCGTCGCGTTCGGCGACCTCGACCGCGAGCCGTTGGCCGACGACATGCGCCAGAAGGTGAGCGACTGGTACGGCGTGCATTTCGTGCCCGAGATCAGCCGCGTCCTCGGCACGGCGCCGGTCCTTGCCGACTATCTGCCGGTCGGTTCCGGCGCCAACTATCTCCAGTACCACTACATCGTCGCCAACCCGCATGCCGAGGCGCGGCGCCGGCTGGTCGACGACGCCGGCGACGGCAGCCGCTACAGCAAGCTGCACGCGATCTATCACCCGCTGATGCGGGCTGCCGCCGTGACCGTCGGCTTCGACGACTTCATGATCGCCGATCCGAAATCCGGCCGCCTGATCTATACCGTCGACAAGGAAGTGGACTTCGCCACATCGACCCACGTTGGGCCTTATCGGAAGACCAACGTGGCGGCCGCCATAGCCCGCTGCTCCGGAATGGCCGACCGGTCAGCCGTCTGCCTCGAGGATTTTGCGCTCTACGCGCCGGCCGGCGGCGAGCCGACCGCCTTCATGGCCGCGCCGGTGATCGACGAGGGCGCCGTCGTCGGCGTGCTGATCGCGCAGTTGTCGGATGTCGAGATCGACAAGGTCGTGACCGGCGACCGGCGCTGGAAGCACGAAGGATTCGGTGACACCGGCGAGGCCTATCTCGTCGGTCCTGATCACCTGCTGCGCTCCGGCCTACGCGCGTTCTACGAAAATCGCGAGCGCTACTTCGCCGAACTGAAAGCCGTCGGCACGCCCGAGGCGGAGATGGCCGCCATCCGCCGCTTCGACACGCCGGTCCTGATCCAGCACGTCGACACCAAGGCCAGTCAGTCGGCGCTGGCCGGCGCCGAGGGCACCGGCGAGATCATCGGCTATCGCGGCGTGCCGACGCTTGCCTCGTGGGGGCCGCTCTCCATCGCCGGCGTCAAATGGGCGCTCATCGCCAAGATCGACAGCGCCGAGGCCTTCGCGCCGATCTACCGGTTGCGGCAGGATCTGGCGATCGTCGGCGGGCTTGCGCTGCTGGTGGTGATCGTGACCGCCGGCTGGCTGTCGCGCGCCCTGCTCGGGCCGTTGCGCGAGCTGACCGCCGGGGTGAGGCGCTTCGCCACCGGTGACTACGACGCCCGGGTGACGGTCCGGACCCGCGACGAGATTGGCCAGCTTTGCCTCGCCTTCAACGGCATGGTCGGCGAGTTGCGCGAGAAGAACGTCGTGATCGAGGGCAAGAACCGCGAGAACGAGGAACTGCTGTTGAACGTGCTGCCGGCGCCGATCGCCAACCGGCTGCGGGGCGGCGAGCAACGCATCGCCGATGGTTTCGCCGAGGTGACGGTGGCCTTCGCCGACCTGGTGGGCTTCACGGCTCTGTCCTCGGAGATGCCGCCGCAGGAAGTCGTCACGCTGCTCAACGGGCTGTTCACGCGCTTCGATGTCGCCGCCACCGAACTGGGCATCGAGAAGATCAAGACCGTGGGCGATGCCTATATGGCGGTGTGCGGCCTGCCCGTACCGGTCGCCAACCACGCCGAACGCATGGTGCGCATGGCGATCCGCATGGTCCACATCACGCGCGAGCATGCACTGGAGCATCAGGTCTCGATGAAGCTGCGCGTCGGCATCAACAGCGGTCCCGTGGTGGCCGGCGTCATCGGCAAGAGCAAGTATATCTACGATCTGTGGGGCGACACGGTGAACCTCGCCAGCCGCATGGAATCGGGCGGTATTCCCGACTCCATCCAGGTCACCCGCCCGGTCTATGAGAAGTTGCAGGGTCTGTTCGCCTTCGAGCCGCGCGGCCCGATCGAGGTCAAGGGCAAGGGCACCGTCGAGGCGTGGTTGCTGAGGCTCTAGGAATGGACACCGGAGCCATCGTGACGCACGGCCCTTGTCGATCGCCACCCTTGTCGATCGCCAGGCGCTCGCGCACTGTAGGCGACGCGACACGCGCAGCCAGGAGACCATCGTGCCGAACCAGTCCGCCAAGATCGATCTTGCGAATCTCCTGATCAGGAAGGCGGGCCTGATCCGCACCGTGCGGGACGAACTGGCCAAGCAGGGCGTGGTCTACTGGAACGGCTTGACGGAGATTCTCGACGCCATCGAACGGGCGCGCGGTGAGGAGTCCGGAGAGCAGGCGGGATGACGCTCGGGGGGCTCACGCTTATCTACCTGGCCTGCGGTGCGGCGACCCTGCCGCTCAGCATCGTGGTCCTTCGGTTCATCGTGTCGCTGTCGGCGCCGAATGGCGAGGCGCGCGAGATCGATCACGTGTTCGACCGCGCCATCGACGTGTCGGTCTTCCTCTGGATCGTGGGCGGCCTGGCCTTCTATTTCTGCGCGGCGCATATCGAGCGCCGGAAGCCCTGCAGCGAGCAGCGCACCAATCAACTGACCGCCGAATGTCGCCGGCAGCTCGGGGCGTTCAATATCCGGGGCGATGCGGAGGACCAGATTGCGCAGATGGTCACGCGCGCAGCATCGCGGGCTAGTTCGAACCCTCGCCGCGAGCCAGCCTGACGTAACGCAAGGCCTTGGCGTCGTTATCCGCCATGATCGCCGCCGTCACCTTCGGATCCTGGTAGGGATTGGTCACGGCAATGAGCTGGTTGGTCTCGGGCATGCACGACAGGGAAACGGCCCGGGCAACGCTGGCAACATCCGGTTCGCCGCTTGTCGGCGCGGCATTCTTCGAAAGGCAGGCGTCCCTGGCCTCGTAGGCCCGCTCGACTTTGGTGACGTCCCTGGGGTTGCTGTAGCCGCCGGCCTTGAACAGCGCCTGGGTATTGCAGGCCCCCAGCGTCAGCGCCAGAAGCACCAGGCCGGTTCGGGTCAGATGTTGCGAGGAAATCAACGCGGTGCCCTCATGACGTACAGCATGGCCCGCTGGTCCGAGTCGTTGCGGATCGCCAGGGCGACCTTCGGATCGCGGTCGGGGTTGCTCGCAACGACGAGCCGGTCGGTCTCGGGCGCGCAGGCCAGGGAGACAGCTTTGGCGATGCTGGCGATATCTGAATTGCTGGTATCCGACGGGACGGCGTTCTTCGCGAGACAGGCGTCCCTGGCTTCGTAAAGGCGCTTGATGCGGTTGACCGTCACCGGACTGCTGTATTCGTTGCCTTCAAAGAGGAGGTCGCGGCTGCAAGCCCCCAGGGAGAGCGCGAGGACGGCCATGGCGGCTCGCGTCAACGATCTCAAAGACTTCATCGGTGGATTGCTCACGCTCGTCCTGAGACCAGGTCACGAAAAACTTGGCGGACCCGGCGAGATTCGAACTCACGACCTCTGCCTTCGGAGGGCAGCGCTCTATCCAGCTGAGCTACGGGTCCAGCGCGGCGGACCATAGCGGAGGGGGCCGGGGGGTGCAACGCGGCGCCGGAGGCCCTTCTGTCTGCCATCCACCCCATCCTTCTGGCCGGTTTATGCGTGCACCGATGCCGTGAGGCGGTCGACGGCGGCGATGCCGAGTGCCGACAGGACGAACAGGGCGTGGATGATCACCTGCCACATGACGCCGGCTTCCGTGAAGGTGGCCGTGGGCGTGCCCAGCGCACCTGCCTCGATGAAGGTCCGCAGCAGATGGATCGAGGAAATGCCGATGATTGCCATCGCCAGCTTGACCTTCAGCACGCTGGCGTTGACGTGGCTCAGCCACTCGGGCTGGTCGGGATGGGTTTGGAGCTGCATGCGCGACACGAACGTCTCGTAGCCGCCGATGATCACCATGATCAGCAGGTTGGAAATCATGACCACGTCGATCAGGCCGAGGACGATCAGCATGATCTGTTGCTCGGTGGCGGCAAAGCTGTGGAGGACGAGATGCCACAGCTCCTTCAGGAAGAGAATTACATACACGGCCTGCGCAATGATGAGGCCGAGGTAGAGCGGTACCTGCAGCCAGCGCGAGGCGAAGATGAAGCGGGGCAGGGGCCGCAGGGCGGTGGTGAACGGGGGGGCGTTCGGGAACTCAGCTTTCGGCGTGGTCGGCGTCATACGGTCACTCGTCTCCCTGGAATTTTGCTTTTGCGGGTGGCCGGTCCCGTCCGTACCGGGTGCCGTGATTTGCCGATATTTCCACCATTTCGCAAGGTGCCAGTTTGTGAGCCGGGCGGCAGATCGGTATAGAAGCGCAACCAAACCGTGAGGAAACCGTCATGTCGCCATCCAATCGCCGTGCCTTTGTCCGCCAATCCGCCGCTGTCGCAGCGCTTGCCGCCTTCGGTGCGTCGGGGCGTGCCGGCGCGCAGGCAACGCAGCCGCTCGACGTCGTGAAGATCATCACCGGCTTCCCGCCCGGCGGGACCTCCGACACGCTCTGCCGCAGGGTCGCCGAGGGCATCAAGGGAACCGCCTACACCAAGTCGGCGATCGTCGAGAACAAGCCGGGCGCCGGCGGCCAGATCGCGGTCCAGTCGATGAAGGGCGCGCCGACCGACGGCAGCGTCATTCTGCAGACGCCGGCCTCGATGCTGATGATCTATCCGCACATCTACAAGAAGCTCAACTACGATGCCTTCGCCGATGTGACGCCGATCACGCTGGCCTGCACCTTCGATTTCGGCTTCTGCGTCGGACCGGCGGTGCCCGACAGCGTGAAGAACATTCCGGAGTTCCTGGCCTGGTGCAAGGCGAACCCGGACAAGGCCAACTATGGCTCGCCGGCGGCCGGCTCGGTGCCGCATTTCATCGGCGTTCTGCTGGGCCAGGCGGCAGGCATCGAACTGAAGCATGTGCCCTATCGTGGCAGCGCGCCCGCCGTTCAGGACCTGGTCGCCGGCCAGATCCAGGCAGTGTCGGCCCCGATCGGTGAGTTCACGCAGCAGGCCAATGCCGGCAAGATCCGCTTCCTCGGCGTCTCGGGCGACAAGCGCAGCCGCTTCGCGCCCAACGTGCCGACCTTCGCCGAGCAGGGCTACAAGGACCTGGTGTTTTCGGAGTGGTTCGGCTTCTTCGCGCCGGGCGGCACGCCGGCGCCGGTGGTGATGCGCGCCAATGAGGCGTTGCGCGCGGCGCTCGCCCAGAAGGACGTGATCGACGGTCTCGCCGTGATGGGCCTCGAAGCCAAGTCTTCGACGCCGCAGGAACTCGCGACGCTCCTCAAGGAAAGCTACGATCGCTGGGGCCCGATCGTGAAGAAGATCGGCTTCACGGCGGATTCCTGATCGACCGCATGCCTGTCAGGCCGGCGTCCGAGACTTCGGCGCCGGCCTTTTTCTTTCCCTAGACTCCCCGCCGATGGAATTGCGACCCGCCGTAGGATTGGTCGGTCGGCACGATCTCCATGAAGCTCACGTCCATGCGTTGCGGTGAGCCCAGCACGAACATGATGGCTTCGGCGATGTCCTCCGCCAGCAGGCTTTCGTAGCCCTC
>JAUXRT010000621.1 GCA_030681635.1 Reyranella sp. | reverse complement strand
TCCAAGAACGCCAACATGGTGGAGGTGAAGTCGGTTACCGTGAAACCCTCGCTGCTCGCTCTGTTGATGGGCGGCATCGAGGTGAGCGAGGTGACCTTGGTCGAGCCCAAGATCGTTCTCGAGGTTAATGCCGAGGGCAAGCCGAACTGGGAGTTCGCGCCGTCGGTGGCCGAGGCCAAGCCCGCGGCGGCCAAGCCGAGTTCGGCCAAGCCATTGTCGCTCGGCCGCCTCACCATCGAGAACGGCACGCTGATCTTCAGCGATTCCAAGGCAGGTGTGTCGGTGGTGGCCCAGAAGGCCAATTTCTCGGCGTCGGTCGGCTCGCTCGACGGGCCCTATTCCCTGACCGGTGGCGCCACCGTGAACGACGCGCCGCTCAAGCTCGCCCTTGCCGTGGGCGCCAAGAGCGCATCGGGCCACACCGCCGATGTCGCCCTCGACGCGGGCGGCGGCAAGCTCTCCTTCAAGGGGACGTTGAGCGAACTCGGGCCGAACGCCCGGGCCGCCGGCATCGCCTCGGTCTCGGCCGAGCAACTCACGACCTTCATCGACACGCTGCTGCGGCTTGCCGGCCAGCCCGAGCCGGCCTTGCCGCCGCTGCTCGCCGGCAAGTTCAATTTCGACGGCGCCATCGACGTCTCGCAGTCGGCGGTGGCGGCCAAGGACTTCAAGCTGGCGCTGGGCCAGGACAATGGCTCGGGCTCGCTGTCGGTGGCCTTGAAGCCGGCACTGGCGCTCGATGGCAAACTTGTCGTGCCGCGGATGGATCTCGACCGCTGGCTGGCCGCGCTGGCGCGGCCCGCGACGCCGGCGCCCGGCGCGGCAACAACTGCGCCTCCGGCGGCGCCTGCTGCCCGGACAACGCCTGCCGCACCTGCTGCGCCGGCTGCTACAGGTGGTTTTCCCACCGGACTGACGGCCAAGCTGGCGCTCGATGTCGGCGAGGTGATCTACAACAAGAAGCCGATCCGCAACGTGGCGCTCGAACTGGAGGCGCGCGGCGGTGCCGTGGCGGTGCCCAAGCTCACGGCGACCCTGCCGGGCGACATGACCCTGCAGGCGCGCTCGACCATGACGGGCGACGCCGCCCGGCCTCAGGTGTCGGGAGAATTCAGCCTGGTCGGCCCCAAGCTGCGCGAGACCCTGGCGTGGCTCGATGTCGATGTCTCTTCCGTTCCCCCCGCCAAGCTCACGCGTCTCAGCATGAAGGGCAAGATGTCGTCGACCGGCGGCAACGTGGCGGTGAGCGACACCGTCTTCGAGCTCGACGACCTCAAGGGCAGCGGCGGCATCGCCGTCACCTTCAGTGTGCCGGTGTCGATCGTGACCAACGTGGCGATCGACACGGTCGATCTCGATTCCTACATCGCGCCGGCCTCGGCCAGCGGACAGAAGCCGGCGGCGGCTGCGGGCGTCGCTCCAGCAGCCTCCGCGGCGCGGCCGGCCGTGGCCGGTCCGACGATCGGGCTGAAGGCCAAGGTTGCCCGGCTGATCTATCAAAAGGAGACGATCGGCGGCATCGACGTCGATATCGCCCTGCAGGGCAGCGCGCTGCGCCTGACCGACGTCAAGGTATCGAACCTGCTGGGGGCCCGGTTCGCGGTGCGGGGCACGGTGGCCGCCTACGACAGTGCCCAGCCGCGTCCCGACATCGCCTTCAATTTCGAGGCGCCGGACATGACCCGGCTGCTGAAGTTCGCCGGCGCCACGGCCCCGGCCGGATTGGGCGCCGTGAGCGCAAGCGGCAACGTGGCCGGCAGTCTCGAGCAGATGACGCTGCGTGAGGTCGCCGTCAGCGGCATGGGCCATAGCGTCCGGGCGAGCGGCGTGCTGTCGCTGCCCGGCATCTCCAAGGGCGCGCCGCAATCGGCCGCCTACAAGGGCAGTGTCACGCTGAATGGCCAGACCCTCGAAGGGGCGGTCGATGCCAAGCTCACCGGCAAGCCCAACATCACCGCCGACCTCCGGGCCAACGTGCTCGACCTCGACAAGATCGGCGGCAGCGGCGCAGCCCGCCCGCCGGCCGCCCGTGGCCAGCCTGCCGCCGCGGCCCAGGCCATCGACACGTCGCCGCTGCGCAGCGTCGATGGCTCGTTCAAGCTGGTGGCGGCCACGCTGATCAGTGCGCCGCTGCGCATCGGCAATGCCGACCTTGCCGCCACGCTCAAGGACGGCGTGCTGACCATCTCGCACTTCAAGGGTGCGCTCTATGGCGGCTCGCTGGCGCTGTCGGGCGTGGTCAACGGCAGCCAGCCCACGCTCTCCTTCGATTTCAAGGGCGACGCCAATGGTATCAACGTCGGCGAGGCGTTGCGCAGCACCTCGGGCAGCAACCAGTTCGGCGGCGGCGTGAAGGTGACGATCGACGGCCGGCTGAACGCCAACGGCATCACGGCGCACGGCGCCGGGGCCACGTCGGCGCAGATCAAGAATTCGCTGGCGGGCGGCGCGCAGCTGAGCGGTCATGTCTTCGCCGGCGCCGACAAGGCGCTGCAGGTGCTGGGCGGGGCGGCGGCCGGCGCCGCTGGCGGGGTGATCGACCAGACGCTGGGCAACGTCCTGGGCGCCGTCGGCCAGAAGGGCGGGGTCGGCGTCGGCAACATCCTGAACGCCATCGCCCTGGTGCTGAACCGCTTCGTCAATCATGACAGCCCGATCTCCGGTCGGGTCGATATCGCCGGCGGCGTGCTGACCGACAAGGGCCTCGCCGTCCAGGGCAAGAACGCGACCGCGCGGATTTCGACCCGCACCAACTTCGGCAATTCGACGACCGACACGACGATCAACTTCATGATCGCCGAGGACGGCTCGGCGCCTTACCTGATCACCACAGCGCGCGGGCCACTGTCGTCACCCTCACTCAACGTCGTGCGCGGCACTGCCAAGGACCCGCCGGGCATGTTAAGCACCCTGCCGGGCGCGTCGACGAGTCTTCCGGGGCCGGCGGCGCCGGGCGCCGGCCAGCCGCGCTCGCCGATCCCGAACGTTCCCATTCCCAACATACCCGGCCTGTTCGGCCGCTGAGGAGACATCTTGCTCGATCGATTGCTGACGACCCTC
>JAUXRT010000044.1 GCA_030681635.1 Reyranella sp. | reverse complement strand
GTCGTGCTCGCGCGTCTTGCCGAGGTCGGTGAACCAGAAGCCACCTGAATTGTCGAACACCAGGTCGGTGGGACCGTTCAGCATGCGGCCGTCGCACGAGTCATAGAGCGTCTCGACCTTGCCGCTCTCGGGATCGACCACCTGGATCGAGCCGCCCTTGTACGAGGCCGGCTGCGTGCCGGGGAACAGCCGCCCGTCGGGCCGCTTGATCCAGTTGAAGCCGCCGTTGTTGCAGACATAGATCTTGCCGCCGGGGCCCACCGCGGCGCCGTTGGGGCCGCCCGGCATCTTGGCCATGACGTGCTGCTTGCCGTCGGGCATGACGCGGGTGAGCGTCTCGCGCGCAATCTCGACCAGGATCACCGAGCCATCGGGCATGGCGATGGGGCCTTCGGGGAACTGCAGGCCCGAGGTGATTTCCTTGTGCGGCGTGGTCATGGTCGTTTCCCTATTTTCCCTTGAACGCGGGCTTGCGCTTGCCGAGGAAGGCCGTGACCCCTTCCCTGAAGTCGTCGCTGCGGCCGAGCTCGCGCTGGAAGTCGCGCTCGACGTTGAGCTGCGCCGACAGATCGTTGGCGCTGGCCTGGGACAGCGCCTCCTTGATGCGCGCCAGCGCCAGCGTCGGGCCATCAGCCAGCTTGCGCGCGATCTCGGTGGCCGTGGCCATCAGGACGGCATCGTCGACGACGTCCCAGATCAGGCCCCATTCCTTGGCCTTCTCGGCCGGAATCTGCGGCGCCAGCATGGCGAGCGCGCGGGCGCGCTGGTCGCCCACCAGCCGCGGCAGGAACCAGGTGCTGCCGCCGTCGGGCAGCAGGCCGATGCGGGCAAAGGCCTGCAGGAACGACGCCGACTTTCCCGCGATGGCGATATCGGAGGCGAGCGCGAAGCTCATGCCGACGCCCGCCGCCACGCCGTTCACCGCCGAGACGACCGGCTTGGGAATGGAGCGCATGAGGCGGATTACGGGATTGAAGTATTTGTCGAGGGCGGCGCCCGAATCGGCGGTGGCGCTGGCCTCCCGGTCGGGATCGGCGAGGTCGGCGCCGGCGCAGAAGCCGCGACCCGCGCCGGTCAGCAGCACGGCCCGCACCGACGTGTCGGCGGCCAGCTCCTCCCAGCAGGTCTTTATCTCGGCGATCATCTTGCGCGAGACGGCGTTGAGCTTGTCCGGCGCGTTCAGCGTCAGGGTGGCGAGGCCATTGTCCCGTGTCACGAGGATGGTGTTGTAGGTCATTCAGCGTCCCTTGAAGTTTGCCGGCCGTTTCGCGAGGAAGGCCGCGACGCCTTCTTTGAAGTCGGCGCTGCGGCCGAGCTCGCGCTGGGCATCGCGCTCGAGATCGAGCTGCTGGTCGAGCGTGTTGGTGCCGGCGCGGTTCATGGCGTCCTTGATGGCAGCGTAGGAGCGCGTCGGCCCGGCGGCGAGTTTGCGCGCGATCTTGCCCGCCTCGTCCATGAGGGCGGCATCGTCGACCACCTGCCAGACCATGCCCATGCGCAGGGCCTCCTCGGCCGGTACCGAGGTGCCCAGCATGGCGAGCGCCCGGGCGCGGGCATCGCCCACGGTGTGGGGCAGGAACCAGGTGCCGCCCAGATCGGGGATCAACGAGATGCGCACGAACGCCTGATCGAAGCGGGCGGAGCGCGCCGCCAGAACGATGTCGCAAGCGAGCGCCAGGTTGGCGCCGCCGCCGGCCGCGACGCCGTTCACGGCGGCGACCACCGGCTTGGGCAGCGCACGGATGGCGCGGATCATGGGATTGAACATCCGGTCCATGGCGACGCCGAGGTCGGGCTTGCCGTCGGGGCCGACGACACCGGGGCCGGAGCCCGCGAGGTCGGCGCCGGCGCAGAAGCCGCGGCCGGTGCCGGTCAGCAGCACGGCCCGCACCGCCTCGTCGTCGCGGGCGCGGGCGAACGCGGCGATCATCGCCTCGATCAGCGGGTGGCTCATGGCGTTCAGCCGCTGCGGGCGGTTGAGCGTCAGGGTGAGGACGCCGCCTTCGAGGGCAGCCAGGACGGGTGTTTCTTCCATGAAGCCCAGACTGGCATGCGTTTGGGCCCCGCGCCAACCGGTCGCGTCGCAGGGCGGCACGCCGTCCCGTATGTCGAGGGCGATGGCCAGCATCCTGATCCTGGTCGGCACCGAATCGGGTAACGCCCAGATGGTGGCCGACGCGCTGCAGCCCGTGCTGAAGACCGCCGGCCACAGCGTCGCCGTCAGCGACAAGGCGGCCGGCGCCGCCGACTTCCTCGGCAACGACGTGCTGCTGGTGGTCTGCGCGACGCACGGCTCGGGCGACATCCCGACCAACATCCTGCCGCTCGCCGAGACGCTGGAGCGCGATAAGCCCGACCTCTCCGGCCACCGCTACGGCATCATTGCGCTGGGCGACATGACCTACCAGGACACGTTCTGCGGCGCCGGCAAGAAGCTGGACGACATCTTCGCGGCTTGCGGCGCCAAGCGCATCGGCGAGCGGCTGGAGGTCGACGCCTCCGAGCAGCCGCTGCCTGACGAGGAAGCCCTCACCTGGCTCGAGGGCTGGAAGGCGCTGGTCTGACCGGCCTCAGTCGGCCCGATCTTCAATCCGGCAGCGTAAAAATCTCCATCGGCTTGGGCACGCCGCGCAGGCGGTGCGGGCCCAGCGATTTCATCGGTCGCGGGCAGTTCTCGTTGAAGTCGGCCGAGGCACAGACCTGCACGCCCAGCGCCTTGGTGAGGCCTTCCAGCCGCGAGGTGCGGTTGACGGCCGAGCCGATGACCGTGAAATCCAACCGGTCCTCGGTGCCGACATTGCCGAACGTCACCGTGCCGACATGCAGGCCAATGCCGAAGCGCACCGGTTCCGCGCCGCCGGTGGCGCGCGCCTCGTTGGCCGCCGCGATGTCGTCGATCACCTGCCGCGCGGCGTTCAGCGCATTGGTCGTCACCATCGGCATGAACAGCGCATCCTCGGCGGGGAAATAGGCCATCACGCCGTCGCCGATGAACTTCAGGATCTCGCCGCCGTGGGATGCCAGCGCGTTGCCGACGAGCTGGAAGTAGTTGTTCAGCAGTTCCAGCACCTCGCTGGGCTGCAGCCGCTCGTTCAGCCCGGTGAAGTCGCGCAGGTCGGAGAACCACAGCACGGCGCGGATCTCCTCGCCGTCGCCACGGCGGATCGCGCCGTTCAGGATGCGCTGGCCGACCTGGCGGCCGAGATAGGTGTTGGCCACCGTGTCGGCAACGCTGTGCTCGATGTGCATTTCCGTCACCGCGCCGATCATGTCGACCAGGCGGGTGAGATCGGCGATGTCGGCGGCGCTAAAACCTTCCGCGGCACTGGTCACGAAGGCCACGACCGGCATCGGCCCGTCGCGACGGATATGCATCGGCAGGGAGAAATAGTCGGTGCCACCCTCGGCCTTGACCTCGTGCAGCACCGAATGATGCTTGTCCGTGAGCACATCGAGCCGATAGCGGACCGAGCGGCCCTGCTCGCGCACTTCCTGGATCGGGCTGCCGATATAGGCCGGCGTGAACTGAACGCCGTAGGCACGGGGGATCGACTGCACCGGTTCGCCACGGCGCCACAGGTAGCCCATCGCCTGGAGCTGCGGATGGATGAGTTGCAGGCCGATGTACATCCGCCACACCGGCACGCCGGCGGCCACCACCCGCGCCATCACCTGCTCGATGAAGGCGGACGGCGTCGGAATGAGCCGCCCCTTCTCTTCGAGCCAGGTTTCGACCGGCGCCAAACGGTCGATGGCAGGAGACCCGGTGTTCAGGAGCCCACCACGGCCGCGACTTCCTCGCCAGAGGTGCGGAACACCCTGGAGGCCGAGACGTCGGCGATCTTGTCGATATTCTCCAGCACGTCCTCGATCGTGGGGGCGCGGCCGGCGATGCGCACGCCCTCGGCCTCGCGGTACTCGATGCGGGCGAAGGTGCCGGCGCCGGCGCTCCAGATGTCGCCGGTGCGCTGGCACTGCTCGCTGCAGAGATACGCCACCATCGGCGAGACGAACTCGGGCCGGAGCTTGTCCAGCACTTCGGGTGTCATCAGGCTCTCGGTCATGCGCGTGGCGGCCACCGGCGCCAGTGCATTGATGAAGATGTTGTACTTCTGGCCTTCGAGGCGAAGCGCATTCATGAAGCCCACGACCGCGAGCTTGGCACCGCCATAGTTGGCTTGGCCGAAGGTGCCGTAGATGCCGGAGTTCGACGAGGTGACGACGACCCGGCCATAGGCCTTGGCGCGCAGGATCGGCCAGGCGGCATGCGTCACATAGGCGGTGCCGAGAAAATGCACTTTTACGACGAAGTCGAAATCCTCGGTCGTCATATTGTGGAAGGTCTTGTCACGCAGCACGCCTGCGTTGTTGACCACGATGTCGACGGTGCCGAAGGAATCGACGGCGCTCTTGACGATGTTGGCCGCACTTTTGGCATCGGCCACCGAATCATAGTTGGCTACGGCCTGGCCGCCCGCCGCCTTGATCTCGTCCACCACCTTGTCGGCCGCGGCATGGCCGCCGCCTTTGCCGTCGACCGCCCCACCCGGATCGTTCACCACCACCTTGGCGCCGCGGCTGGCCAGCAGCAGCGCATGCGCGCGGCCGAGCCCGTTGCCGGCGCCCGTGACGATGGCGACGCGATTGTCGAAGCGGATGGTCATTCTCGTGTCTCCCCCGAATTCATTGCCGGAGACACCATGTTGGATGTTCGGTCGCGGTTTCAAGTCCGCTGTAGAATCACCACGGAGGCTACGGCTTCTTCCATGCCGATGACGCCGCCGCCGTTCTCGGCCAGTGCAACTTCCGCGCCCTTGACCTGGCGTGGGCCGGCCTCGCCGCGAAGCTGTGTCGC
The DNA here is from genome assembly GCA_030681635.1 of Reyranella sp. Classification (GTDB taxonomy): domain Bacteria; phylum Pseudomonadota; class Alphaproteobacteria; order Reyranellales; family Reyranellaceae; genus Reyranella. The sequence goes on along the minus strand of JAUXRT010000044.1, from coordinate 628 downwards.
CAGTTCGGCCAGCATCGAGAGACCTGTCGCGCCGACGGGATGGCCCTTCGACACGAGGCCGCCGGACGTGTTCACCGGCAGCTTGCCGCCGGGCCCCGTCGCGCCGGAGCCCACGAACTTGCCGCCCTCGCCTTCGGGGCAGAAGCGCAGCATCTCGCACTGGTAGATCTCGCAGAAGCTGGTGGCGTCATGGACCTCGGCCACGTCGATGTCCTGGGGCCCCAGCCCCGCCATCTTATAAGCCTTGTCGGCGGCGGCGCGGGTGAGACCAGGCTGGTCGAGCTGGCGGTACATGCCGCCGGAGAAGCCGACGCCGGCGATCTTTATGGCGCGCGCCCGCACATCCCTCGGCAGCCTCTCGAGATAGTCCTTCGAGCACAGAAGTGCTGCGGCGGCGCCATCGCCGATCGGCGCACACATGGCGCGGGTCAGCGGATACGACACCGGCCGATCCTGCAGCACGGCCTCTGGCGTCATCTGGAAGCGGTACTGCGCCTTCTCGTTCAGCGCCCCGTAATTGTGGTTCTTGGCGGCGCCCGCCGCGATCTGCTCCTGCGTCGTGCCGTACTTCCACATGTGCCACTTGGCCTGCATGGCGTAGGTGTCCATGAAGATGGTGCGGTCGGGC
>JAUXRT010000603.1 GCA_030681635.1 Reyranella sp. | reverse complement strand
CAGGCCGCCGCCGCGCGTCGCCGGCACCGCAGTGGTGCGCGCGCGATGGAGCAGGCGGGTGTCGGCGACGCCGCACTTGGGATGGATGCCGCCCTTGCCCGCGACCACCTTGTCCCAGGCCGCCTTGCGTTTGGCGAGCGTCTTAGCATCGTCGAGCGCGGGGCAGTTGAGCTCGCTCCTGTTGAGGTCGACCACGATCTCGTCGCCGTCCTCGATGAAGGCGATCGGACCGCCGAGCGCGGCTTCGGGGCCAACATGGCCGATGACGAGGCCGACCGAGCCGCCGGAGAAGCGGGCGTCGGTCATCAGGCCGATCACGATGTTGCGCTCGCGGCAGAGGGTGGTGATGCGTGAGGTCGGGTCGAGCATCTCGGGCATGCCGGGAGCGCCGCTCGGGCCCTCGTAGCGCACGATCACCATGTCGTGGTTCTGGAAAGAGTCCGGCGCCTTGTCGAGCGCCTCGAGCAGCCCGCGCTCGCCCTCGAAGACGCGCGCCTTGCCGCGGAAAGTGTTGCCCTCGAGCCCGCCCTCGACGCCGGCGAGCTTCAGGATCGCCGAGAAATCCGGCGAGAGGTTGCCGCCCAGCACGCGGAGCCCGCCGGTCGGCTTATAAGGCTTCTCGACCGAGTAGACGACCTTGCCGTCGGCGCGCTTGGCTTCGAGGCGCTTGATCTGGGCCGCCAGCGTTTCGCCGGTGCAGGTCATGACGTCGCCGTTCAGCAGGCCGGCGTCGAGCAGCTCGCGCGCGATGACCTGGACGCCGCCGACATTGTCGATGTCGACCATCGAATACTTGCCGTAGGGGCGGGCGTCGGTGAGCACGGGCACGACATGCTGCGAGAGGTGGTTGAACTCCTCCGGCGTGATGATGTCCTTCCAGAAATCGGCGTAGCCCGCGGCGCGCGCGATCTCCGGCGCATGGAGCGTGACGTTGGTCGAGCCGCCGATCGCCATGGCGACGATCACGGCGTTGCGGATCGAATCGCGCACCACGATGTCGCGCGGCTTCAAATCCTTTTCGATCATGTCGGCGAGCAACCGCACCAGCTCGTCGGCGAACTCGTTCGTGCGGCGCGGATCGTCGGACGGCGGCGCCACCATGTGCAGCGGCTGCATGCCGACCACGCCGATGAAGGTCTGCATGGTGTTGTAAGTGAACATGCCGCCGCAGCTGCCGATGCCGGGGCAGGCGTGGAGCGCGATGTGCTGGCGGAACGCCGCGTCGGGGTGGCCCGCGACCTGGTAGGCGCTGACGAGGTCGATGGTCTCGCCGGTCTTGGGATCGTGGCCGGGATGGATCGGGCCGTCCGACATGATGATCGCGGGCTTGTTGTGCTCCAGCAGCGCGGCCAGCGTGCCGACCGGCGGCTTGTCGCAGGCCACGACCGCGATGGTGCCAGCGAGGCCGGTGGCGCTCAGATGCTCGCACAGCGCGTCGTTGGTCACCTCGCGGCCGATCAGCGAGTAGCGCATCTCGCGCGTGCCGTTCCGGATGCCGTCGGAGGTGGCGATGGTGAACTCGGGCTGCACCAGGCGCAGTTTCAGCTGGCCCTGGCCGGCGCCGACCCGCGCCTTCAGCTTCTCGTGGATGGCGTCGACCTTGGCCAGGACGCCGAGATAGCACTGGCTGTCGCCCTTGGTGCCGACGACGCCGACCGACGGCTCGTGGATCAGGTCCGGGTCCGTGCCTAAGGCGCGCGCGATGCCGATCGTCTGGGTGGAGCGGCCGGGATGGCGGTCGATGAGCACGTTGGTCGGGAGCACGTTGGTCGGTTTCATTACGCAGGCCCTTGGCGATGAGATCGTTCAATCAGGGCCGGGAAGATGCGCCAGACCAAGGGGGCGTGGCAAGATTTGAGCGTCCGGGCGGGCTTCAGCAGGCGCCCTGCAGGCATGCGGCCCGCGCGCACGTTCCGGCCCTATTCGGCGGTTGCGAGCTCCGGGCCGGGAAGGCCCGCGATCTCCTGGATCAGCTTCCTGGTGAGCGCCCGGCCGAACGCCTCGTGTGTTTCGGCCACGACGGTGAAGGCGCCGGGACCGCCGATGACATTGTCCTGGAAGTATTTCTCGAGCCCGCCCGGCGGGTTGGTGTGGTCGGGCCGGACCGATTCGTGCAGCGGTGTCAGGATCACCAGGGCATTGATGACGATGTTCTTGGCGACGGCCTCGTCGCGGGCATCGGTGACCGAGCGGCCGGAGACGTTGTTGCCGTCACCGGAAATATCGATGACGCGCCGCTCCGAGGCGAAGGGCGCGCGCTCGAGCTGGCTCACTCCGAAGTCGATGGCGTCGCTGATCGAGGTGCTGCCGACGAACGAGCGCGGCGACTCGACCAGCCTGTCGCCGAAAGCGCGGGCGTGGGCGTCGCCGGCGATCACCGTCCAGTCGATCACGACGTTGCGCTGTCCAGACGTCGCCCATTCGACGAAGCACACGGCGATGCGCCGGTTCGGGCCCGAGGTGATCGCCCGCACCACCTCGGGATGGGTGATGGCGGCGGCCGCGCCCTCGCGCTGAAGCCTGAACTTGGGCGGGGTCACACTGCGCGAAACGTCGGCGGCGAGCACCAGCAGCATGTCGACGGGCTCCACCGCCCGCGCCGCTGGTGCGAACAGCGCCGAGACGAGACCCAGCAGTGCGACGACCGTTCTCAACGTCCGGGGCATAGGCACAGAGTGGACCCGCCGCCCCGCGCGGCGCAACTCCTCCCCAAACAAAACGCCCGGATCTTGCGATCCGGGCGTCTGTTTCGAAGCGAGGGTTGCCTAGCGGCGCTGGCCCAGGAACATCATGAGGAACTGGAACAGGTTCACGAAGTCGAGGTAGAGGCTCAAGGCGCCGAAGATGGCGACCTTCTCGGCCGTGTCCGTGCCCCAGGCTGCCGCGTACTGCTCCTTGATCTTCTGGGTGTCGTAGGCGATCAGGCCCGAGAAGATCAGGACGCCGGCGGCGGAGATGACGAAGCTCATCGTGCCCGACGGCCAGATCATGTTGACGATGCTGGCCAGGATCAGGCCGATCACGCCCATGAACAGGAACTTGCCCATGGCCGTCAGGTCGCGCTTGGTCGTGTAGCCATAGAGGCTGAGCGAGCCGAAGGCGGCGGCGGTTATGAAGAAGGTGCGGGCCACCGAAGCGCCGGTGTAGGTGAACAGCAGCACCGAGAGACTGACGCCCATGAGGGCCGTGACCGCCCAGTAGACCGCCTGGACCGCACCGACGCTCATGGTGGCGGCACGGAACGAGACCAGCAGCAGCAAGCCGAGCGGCGCCAGGGTGGCGATCCAGCCCAGGCCGGTGAGGCCCACGACATAGCCGCCGCTCACCTGGAAGAAGACCGAGGCGAGCTGGGGCGAGCTGAACAGGCCGAACGCCACGATGCCCGAGAGCGCGAGCCCCGAGGCCATGTAGTTGTAGCCGCGGATCATGTGGGCGCGCAGGCCGACATCGAATGTCGCCTGGTCGGCAATGGTGCCGGCCCCGTTGAATGCGTTGAAATTCTCGTTTGCCATTTTGCCCAGCCTCCGCGGGACCCTCGTTTCGGGGACCCGTCCTGCGACAATGTGGTGGCTCGGACGGCCTGAATCAATAGAGGGGTGCGACAGGCGGCAGACGGCTATACTGGCGCGATGTCCGATTCGCCCAAACTCGTCGCCCTCCGCAAGTCCCTCGCCGAAGCCTCCGAAGGGGCTGCGCCGGAGGCTTCCAAGCAACTGGCCCACGAGGCCATCGCCAAGATCCTCATGGCCATCGAAAGCGGCGTCGTGACGCTGGGCGACTGGGAGCGCCGCTGCCTTGCGGCGGCGATCACCAGCCTGCGCGGCGGCAAGGTCAACGAGGCCCGCACCCGGGCGCGCCAGGCGCTATGGCCGGACGAAAACAGGCGCAACGCCAGCGTCTCCAAGTTCCCGCCGCGGCCGGGCATGTTGACGCTGCCCGAACTCAAGCGCGAGTTCGCCGCGGCGCTCGCCATGCCGGGTCGGGCCCGGCCGGGCGGCAACCCCGTCTAGGCTGCGTCGCGCCTCATGCGGCATCCCGAAAGGGCATGTCGCCGAGATAGTTCTTCTTGCCGATGCCGACGCCGTTGTGGCGCAGGATCGCGTAGGCGGTCGCGACGTGAAAATAGAAATTGGGAATGACGTGCTGGATCAGGAATTCCTGGCCCGACAGCGTCTTGCCGGCCCAGCGCGGCTGGGTGATGCGGTGCTCGGCCGACTTGGCGAAGGCCTCGGGCTTAAAACCCTTCAGGTAGGCGATCACGCTTTCGATGCGCGCCTTCACCTCAGCCAGGGTCTGCTCGGTATCGGCATGCACCGGCACGTCCTTCTCGCGATCGGCCAGGCGCGCGGCGCCGAGCTTGGCGGTGTCGCAGGCAGTGCGGATCTGCTGCACCAGGCTGAACTGGTCGGGCGAGAGCCGCGACTGCAGCAGGACGCCTGTGTCGAACTTCTTCTCGGCCGCGAACTTTTCCGCCTCCCCCAGGATGGCCTGCAGGTTGGTCAGCATCTTGGTGAACTGGGTGACGACGATGGCATGGATCATGGCGACCTCGGGTTGGGGGTTTCGGATTGGGTCCCGGCTATAGCAGCTATCGCGGAAATCTCGCTCAAATCCTTCGCCACAGCGGCCAGGTGGCGGCGAGCGCCAGCAGGCCCATCCCGCCGGTGATCGCCGCGGCCTCTGAGGCGCCGATCCGGTCGGCGAGCCAGCCCAGCCAGACGAAACCGATCGGCCCGGTGCCGATGCACACGCTGAGCACCCCCAGGATGCGCGAGCGCATTTCCATCGGCGCCGCGAGGTAGACGAGCGTCGCCTGCAGGGTGGAAAAGGCCGCCCCGGCGAGGCCGGTCGCCAGCAACGCGGCACCGGCCAGGACGGGCGTGGGCGCGAGTGCAAAGGCGACCAGCCCGACCAGGTAGGCCGCCACCCCGCCGACATAGGCGCGGGCATGCCAGCCCGGCGTCAGCCACAGCGCCAGCAGGATGGCACCTGTGAAGGCGCCGACGCCGTCGATGCTGGTGAGGAGGCCCACGCCTTCGGGGCCGAGCAGCAGCCGGTCGCGGCCGATCACCGGGATCATGCTGGTGAAGGGCCAGGCGAAGACGTTGTAGATGACGGTGACCGCCATGATCGCGCCGAGGCGCCGGTCGGAAAAGACCAGTGCTACGCCCTCCCAGGTGCGGGCGAACACCGCGCCGGCGCCTTCGGAGGCGGGAATGTGGCTCCTGACCAGGAGCGTGACCGCGACGGCCGACGCATACATGACGACGCTCAGCAGGAAGGCGCCTTCGATGCCGACGCCGGCCAGCAGCAGGCCACCGACGGCGGGGCCGACCATGCGGCTCACATTGGCGGCGCCGACATCGAGCGCCATGGCGGTGGCCATGCGATCGCGGCCCATGACCTCGCCCATCATCATGCGCCGGAGCGGATTGTCGGTGGCCCAGCCGCAGCCGTTGATGAAGCTGG
>JAUXRT010000602.1 GCA_030681635.1 Reyranella sp. | reverse complement strand
CTTTGCTCGACCAGAACAAAGTCATTCGTCCGCATCCCGCGTTCCGTCTGTTCGCAACGGCAAACACCGTGGGCCTCGGCGACACCACCGGCCTCTATCACGGCACGCAGCAGATCAACCAGGGCCAGATGGACCGCTGGTCGATCGTGACGACCCTGAACTACCTGCCGCACGACCAGGAAGTGAACATCGTCATCGCCAAGACACCGACCTACGACAATGATGAAGGCCGCAAGATCGTCTCCGCCATGGTGGCGCTGGCCGATCTCACCCGCGCCGGCTTCATCGCCGGCGACATCTCGACCGTGATGTCGCCGCGCACCGTGATCACCTGGGCCGAGAACGCACGCATCTTCGGCGGCGACATCGGCTTTGCCTTCCGTCTCACCTTCCTCAACAAGTGCGACGAAGTCGAGCGCACCACGCTGGCCGAGTACTATCAGCGCTGCTTCGGCAAGGAACTGCCGGCAAGCAGTGGCAAGGGCGGCAAGCTGCACTAGGACCGGGAAGAGGGCCGAATGGCCAAGGATTCGACGCCACTCGAGGAATTCCGGCGCGTTACGGCCACCACCATGCGGGCGGTGGCGCGCAAGGAAGTGAACGTCTCGTTCGTGCCCGACGGCGGCTCGCTGCTGGGCAGCGAGGCGCGCATCACCGTGCCGGCGCGCGACCTGCCGGTCGAGGATGTGAGCCGCGTCCGCGGCGAGGCCGATTCGATGGCGCTGAAGCTGCGCCACCACGACCGCAAGACCCCTCTCCGCCGCGTGCCGCGCGGCGAGACGGCGCGCGCGATCTTCGAGGCAGTCGAACAGGTCCGCGTCGAGGCCCTGGGCGCCCGCCGCATGACCGGCGTCGCCGACAATCTCTCCGCCCTGTGGCGCCAGCGCTCGGACCAGCGCGGCCATGCCCGCGTCAAGTCCAAGGACGATGCGCCGATCGCCGACGTGATCAGCCTGATCGCCCGCGAGCAGTTGCTGGGCGCCCAGCCGCCGGAATCGGCCAAGGCGATGATCGACCTGTGGCGCGCCGACATCGAATCGGCGGCTGGCCGCGACTTCCAGAAACTGAAGGAATCGCTCGGCAACCAGGAAGCCTTTGCCCGGGCCGCCCGCCAGCTCATCCGCGACCTCAAGCTCGGCGACGAATCGGCCGACCTGCAGGACGACGACAACGAGGATTCGCAGGACCAGGAGAACGCCGACGGCCAGTCGAACGAGACCGGCGACGACAACAGCGATTCCAGCGAGACCCAGGGCTACGGCGCCCAGGGCGAGGAAACCGAGGACGCCTCCGAGCAGGAAGACGCCTCCGAGACCGCCGCCGACCAGGCCCAGACCGAGATGCAGATGGGCTCGGGCGACGAGGAGGAGCCGGGCCGCGCCGAGCGTCCGTGGCTGCCACCGGGTGCGCTCTCCAACGAGCCGCTGGGCCAGCAGTATCATGCCTACACGGTCAAGTTCGACGAGATCGTCGATGCCGACCAGCTCTGCGACGCCGAGGAACTGGGCCGCCTGCGCAACCATCTCGACCAGCAGCTCGCGCACCTCCAGGGCGTGATCGGCAAGCTCGCCAACCGCCTGCAGCGCCGCCTGATGGCGCAGCAGAACCGGTCGTGGGAGTTCGACCTCGACGAGGGCACGCTCGATGCCGCGCGTCTGGCCCGCATCGTCGCCAACCCGATGCACTCGCTGTCCTTCAAGAAGGAGAAGGACACCAATTTCCGCGACACCGTGGTGTCGCTGCTGATCGACAATTCTGGATCCATGCGCGGCCGGCCGATCACGGTGGCGGCCATGAGCGCCGACATCCTCGCCCGTACGCTCGAGCGCTGCGGCGTAAAAGTCGAGATCCTGGGCTTCACGACGCGCGCCTGGAAGGGCGGCCAGAGCCGCGAGCAGTGGCTCGCTGCCGGCAAGCCCGCCAACCCGGGCCGTCTCAACGACCTGCGCCATATCGTCTACAAACCGGCGGATGCTCCCTGGCGCCGCGCGCGGAAAAACCTCGGCCTGATGCTGCGCGAGGGCATCCTGAAAGAGAACATCGACGGCGAGGCGCTGCTGTGGGCACACAACCGCCTGCTGCCGCGTCCCGAAGAGCGCAAGATCATGATGGTGATCTCCGACGGCGCGCCGGTCGACGATTCGACGCTGTCGGTCAACCCCGGCAACTATCTCGAGCGGCACCTGCGCGACGTCATCGACTGGATCGAGACGCGCTCGCCGGTCGAGCTGGTCGCCATCGGCATCGGCCACGACGTCACGCGCTACTACCGCAAGGCCGTCACCATCGTCGACGCCGACCAGCTCGGCGGCACGATGATGGAACAGCTCGCCTCGCTGTTCGACGAGGACGACAAGAAGGAAGCCAGGGCCATGCGCGGTCGCGGCGGCGCCAAGGCTGCCGGCGGTGGCGGCAAGAGCGGCGGCGGCAAGACGAGTGGCGGCAAGACAGGCCGGCGCGCCGCCTGATCCCCGGCCTGATTCTAGTGGCCGTCCGACTTCTTCTCTTCATCGCCTGCCTGCTCGTCGCCTCCTGCGGCGGTGGTTCGCCACCGCCGGCCAGCGCGCAGGATCAGCCCGTCGAGATCAGGAGTTCGGCGCAGCCCTTCAAGATCGACGAGCCCGCGGCCATGCAAATCGGCCGCCTGATCTGGCGCGGCGGCATCGTCATGACGGCCAATTCCGCCCATTTCGGCGGCTGGTCGGATCTCCACGTGGCGGCTGACGGCCGTAGCCTCACGTCGATTTCAGATGAGGGCGCCTGGCTCACCGCGACCATCGACTACGATTCGAAAGGCGATCTGGCCGGCCTCAGTGCCGGGCGGATCGGCCAGCTTCGCGGCCTCGACGGCAAGCCGATCGCCACCAAGGCGGAAGCCGACGCCGAGGGCATGACCCGCCTGCCCGACGGCTCGTGGCTGGTGTCGTTCGAGCGCCGTCATCGGCTGTGGCGCTACCGGACGCTCCTCGACACGCCGATGCCCGTAGAAGGTCCCGCCGACATCGGCCGGCAGCCCGCCAACGGCGGCATCGAGTCCCTGACCGCGCTGGCCGATGGCCGCGTCATTGCCATCAGCGAGGAATACAGCCTGCGGCCGGGCACGGTGGTGGGCTGGATCGGCGAGCCGGCGGCCGGCGGCTACCTCTGGCGTGCATTCGACTATGCGACGATACCGGATTTCAAACCGACCGCGATCGCGCAGCTGCCGGACGGATCGTTCGCCACGATCGAGCGGGCCTTCGACATGGTGCGCGGCGTGCGCTGCCGCGTCATGCGGTTCGACGCCGCCCAGCTCGCGCCGGGCGCCACCGTGAAGCCTGAGGAACTGGCCCGGCTCGCCTCGCCTTATGCAGTCGACAATCTGGAGGGGCTCGCCGCGACCAAGGGCGCGCGTGGCGAGACGCTGCTGTGGCTGATTTCGGACGACAACTTCAATCCGCTTCAGCGCAATATTCTGCTGCTGTTCGAACTGGCGCCGTAGGCGCCAGGAGATCCCTCGCCGGTCGGCTCGGGATGAGCGCGCGGAGCTTGCGCGCTCAGGCCGCCTTTTTCGCGTCCTTCTTGGCCTTGGCCGTAACGACCCGGCGCTTCAGCACCGTCATCTCGGGGCTGAGCTTGCTGGTGTTGGTGCCGAGCAGGTAGGCGTCGATGCCGCCATTGTGCTCGATGGTCTTGACGCCGCGCGGGGTCAGCCGCAGCCGCACCGTATGGCCGAGCACATCGGACAGGACCGAGGCGACCTGCAGGTTGGACATGAACCGGCGCCGGGTCTTGTTGTTGGCGTGGCTCACATTGTTGCCGTACTGCACGGACTTGCCCGAAAGGGCGCAACGACGGGGCATGGCGACTTCCACTAAAAAACGATCCCGCCAAAGGGCGGGGAGGCCGCTTTTTAAGGGTCCTGCCGGCCGGTGTAAAGGCGGCTTTACACCGATTTTAGGCGAACCAGTCGACCACCCGGTCGCTGATATCCTCGACCGCATCCTCTGAAATCACCCGTCCCCGGGCCGAAATGCCGGCCTGATGCACGGTTTCCGGG
>JAUXRT010000612.1 GCA_030681635.1 Reyranella sp. | reverse complement strand
ACGCCTGCGAACTTCCGCACGAACTCTCGATCCCTTCCGTCGATCGCATGCCAACGCCGCCCGAGGAATCCTGCAAGCGATGCCACCGCGACCATCAGCAGGATGGCAAAGCCATACGTCTGCAACAGCGGCGCAAAAATGCCTTCTGCGCCAAAGACCGATTGCAGCCGCCCATTCACCATCTTGAAGGTCGCGGACAATTCCAGATTCTCCGACCAAAGCGAATTGGAGAGACCGGCCATCACCAGACTGGACTTCGTGTTTGCCAATCGAAAAACTTCCAGACAGCGCGAAATGCCGACGAAGGTCGAGACCAACGTAACCAACGCAAGCGTACCGCTTGCGAGAAACAACGCGGAAAATCTGGCAATGCCGCGCAGCTGCAAGCCCGATACGGGGCCAAACAGTGCCAGGGAAAGCGCGAACACCAGTAAGCCTCCGGAAAGATTCTCCTGGCTCAGGAAACTTCCCGTTCCCCAAATTACTCCCGCCAGAAGCGGCCCGATCCACATCCGCCTCGTTGGATCTGCCTTCAACAGCAGGTGCGCGAGCAGCAACGACAGGATCGGTATTGCAAGCCATCGCGTCAGAATTGCCCAGCCCGCGAAATCGACAATGCTATAGGGGCTCGGCAACAGCAGCCAGCCGAGCAATCCGAGGGACGCCCATCCGAGCCCCAGGAACTGCTGGAGGATGATGAAGAATGCGACGATGCAGACGGCGTTGAGGAGGATGTTGGCAGCGAAGAAGCCATGGTTGCTGAAATTTACAAAACTGGTGAGGAAGTACATGAGCACCTGATTGCCCAAGCCGTACTGAGTCTCCGCTTCCAGGTAAGGTGTCGCGCCGAGGCGAATTTGTTCAAACGCGCCAAGATGCACGTGAGCATGCAAATCGTAGAAATCAGCCAGGCCCCTGCCGTCCACCGGGCGGCGATGTCGTATACCCGTCGAAACCGCGCGAAGGGCGGGAAGGGCGATCAAGCAATAGGCGAGAAATGCGACGAACGCTCCACCCAGGGCTTTCAGGGTCCAGCGGACAGATGCTCTGCCCAGAAATCCACTCGCAGCGATCTCGATACTGGGCGTCGGACGGCCGGCACTCTGACGGCCGAAGAAAGAACCAACCACGGCCCAGTGAAAGGCAACGAACGCCCCGACAATCAGATACCCGAAAACAATCGGGCGCTTGTCGAGAAGCCCCCATCGGATGTCCTCTCCGACACTCGAACTGGTCAAAGCGAGATAGCCATATCCGGCGGCACTCCCCATGACGCCGAGGCAATAGAGCAAGACCGCAAGAGTATTGGGCGCCGTGGGACTGGTCGGAAGAAGCGCAAGTGTGGTGCGGCCAAACTTGCGAGCGACCAGGGCATCGAGCGGACGAGTGTCCGTTCTCGATGCCGACCAGATGAGAGAGAGTGCGACGACGATTGTCGGCGCGGCTACGAGTAGGAAGACGCCTTTGGAATCAATGATCAGTGCTGCGATCAGAAGAAAGCAGGCTGCCACGAAGGTGATGACACCGCTCACATGGAGGTTGTTCGCTGGTTCGAAGAGCGCCCGCCTGATGGCTTCCAGAGAACGACGCGCGCCAGGCATGGACATTATCTCGTCCTTTTGAGGATCGACGACTGTCCCCAAATCAATCGATTTGAAACGACGAATCGCCAGATGACATCAATGACAATGCCCACGGATGCCGCCAGGAACGTATGCGCCTTGAAGTGGTCGTAGGTCAGTTGCGCCGAACTGACATTCGCAACGATGCCGAACGATGCGATGAAACTGTAGAGCAGCAACCCCTTGTAGAATCTCTCTCCCCTGAGTCGGTCGGCCGAATAGGTGAGTATGTTGTTGAAGGTGAAGTTGAAAACCATGGCCGTTACGGTCGCGATGGTCTGGGCAAGCCAGAACACTGCCCCGGCGGCCAGGCTCGCATAGAGGAAGGAAAAATGAACGGTTGAACCGATCAGGCCGACGCCGACAAAGCTCACCAGTCGAGGCGGAATCAAACTGCCCGACAGTTTCGAGATCATGTCGCATAGAAGCAGCCAGAGAACGTTCAGCTGAAGCTTCGATTCGCCGTGTTTGCGGGCGCGAAAATCGAAGGGCAGTTCCTTAATCGCGGCGCGCCTGTTGTGATAGATCAGGTCGAAGAAGATCTTGAATCCGTCGGCTTGCATCCGGGGAATCGACCGCAGGAACAGGATGCGCGAGGTGGCGAAAAAGCCGGTCAGCGGGTCGGTCAATTGAACGCCGAGATAGAGGTTGATCAGCTTGTTGCCGTAGACCGACAGCCTGTTGCGAAGATTGGATGTCAGACCCTCTATCGGACGACCAGACAAAAACCTTGAGCCGGACGCGATATCGCACCCATTGCGCAACTCCCGCAGCATTGGTGGGATCAGGTCGGGATCGTGCTGAAGGTCGCCATCCATGACGACGACGATGTCGCCATGGGCTGCCTGCACGCCCCATTGAACGGCCGAGCAAAGACCTCGCTCCTGCAGGCGCTGTATGCACCTGACATTGCCGTACTGCCCCGCGAGTTTGCGTACGGCATCCGCCGTTCCATCCGGTGAATCGTCATCGACGACGATCAGCTCCCAGGTTTCTCCCAGGAGTGCCGCTTCCAATCCAGCGTGGATGCTCGATACATTCCCGGCCTCGTTGTAGGTCGGCACAATGATCGAGATCAGCATCAGGGGCGCGCCGTGGCCAGCAGCAGGTTTCCGCACCCCAGGTGCCCTACGCCGGCTTCGATGACGTTCAGCCATTGTGCCGGCTTTGCGCCGAAGACGGCCGCGAACGGCGCGAAGCCGACGATGGTCTTGACGGTCACGTTTCCATAGCCCGCCTCCGACAATTGGTGGAGCAGGCGATCCCGATTGTATTTGTTGATGTGCTGCTGTTCATAGCTCACCGGCGATACGAGATTGACCGCCCGCTCGATGAGGGGCCAAGCCGACCTGTAGTTCGGCGTCGTCACGATCAGGGTGCCGTTTGGCGACAGCAGTCTCAGTGTCTGCGCGAACAGCCGGGCGGCATCGTCGGGGGCAAGATGCTCCGCCAGTTCGATCATGGTGATCGCGTCGAAGCGGTCTCCGGAGTCCAGGAGGCTATCGACCGACTGCGTCGAGAAACGATGGACGGCGGTCGAGTAGTGCTGGTTGGCGTATCCAATCTGCGACGCACTCAGATCGATGCCAAGGGCCTCGATGTCATCCAGATAGTTTCCAATGAAGGTGCCGGGGCCACATCCGATATCGAGATGCTTCCCCAATCGGGGCAGGCCGGCGGCGACCGACCGGAACTTCAAGTCGTGCCAGAAATAGCGGACGCCGCTCTTCCTGCGATGGATGTTGTCGTAAAAACCTGCCGGAATCTGCTCTTCATAGTTGTAGGGGGCGCTCTTCACCAATTCTTCGCCTCGATGACCGACCGCCATGGACAGCTCGCAGAAGCTTCTCTTCCAATCTTCTCACAACTTAGAGGCGAGGAATAGCTGCCGTCGAACACAAGACGACCTGCCGGTCGCTGATTCGGCCAAAGCCCATCTGGATGCCGGCGAACGCTGGCCGACAAAGAACCGGGACTAACAAGGAAGTGGCGGAGAGGGTGGGATTCGAACCCACGGTACGCTTGCACGCACAACGGTTTTCGAGACCGTCCCGATCGACCACTCTGGCACCTCTCCGGGCGCCGGGTTATAGGCGGGAGAAATTGCTGGGGCAACTGCCTCGGCGA
>JAUXRT010000607.1 GCA_030681635.1 Reyranella sp. | reverse complement strand
TTGATCCTCCAGCGCCGCGCCGTGCTTTCGTCGACGCCGACCCGGGCCGCGGCCTCCCGCAGGGTGGCGCAGCGGCGGAGCTGATTGGCGTAGCGCACCCGCAGACGCCAGCCGCGCTGGGCCGGCAGGGCCCGCTTCGCGGAAGGACCATCAAGCAGCGCCCGCTCGATCGCCCTGGGCGCATTCTCGATCCGTGCGGCGCTCTCCTTCGCCTCCTGGGCCTCGCGCTGGTCCCGCGTCTCCTCGCGCGCCTTGGCCTCGATCTGGGCCAGGCTCATGCCGTGCATCTGCGCCGGCGGGTGAAAATTCTTGCCGTGGATCCGCATGTAATAGGCCGCCTCGGTCCAGCTCAGCCCTTCTATCGGCGGGTTTTCGCGCACCCCGAACGGGCGCGCCTGATCGTAAAATGACATCCAGTTCCTCCTATCCCTTGGCCTTTTCAGGCCGGAAACTCCCTTCAAAAGGATATATAGGGAAGGATAGGATAGGAGTCAAGAAGCCAAGGCCATCTGATCCCGATGATCATCGGTCGAGCGGTCGCCGGGCGCGCACCGGGAGCATCGCAACCTCCCCTTGGTGAGGAACGTTGGCCCTAAGGCCGCTGAATGTCGGGTGCTGTTCATAGCCGGCGGCGCGGTTGGCCTCCCTCTGTCAAAGCGTCCAAAAAGGAACAGAATTACCCTTGAGACGAGCGCTATTCTTGAGCGCCTCACGGAGGAGCGTGACATGGCCCAAGTGCATCCGACCACGCCGGAAACCCGGCCAATCATCGCGAGCATCGACATCGCCGACCGGGTTCGCGACATCACCGCGAGGGTCCTCGGCATCGCCCCGGACAGGGTCGTCGAGGCGGCGGACTTCGTCAGAGATCTCGGCGCCAGCAGCCTCGATCTCGTGGAGCTCATCATGGCGGTCGAGGATGCGTTCGGGATCGAAATATCCGACAGCGCCGCCGAGCGGATCACGACGGTGAGCGACCTCCAGGCGTTCATCCGCAGCCAGGTGCCGGCGGGCCGGACTCCCGCGCAAGCTTAGGCAGCTGCGCTCTTACCTATGCCGCCAGACTTTTACGGCCGAGATCAACAGGATCGCGGCCAGGGCGGGCAGCAGGATGGAGCCGGGTGCAACGCCCAGGAGCATGGCCCCGATGAAGCTGCCGACAATCGAGCCGGCCGCCATGGTGACGACGAACGCGCGATTCCGCAGCAGGACGCCAAAGGTGCTGTCGCGGGTGTAGCGCGCAAATCCCACCAGCATGGTCGGCAGGCTGACCGCCAGTGACAGGCTGCCTGCCAGCTTCACGTCGATGCCGAATAGCAGGATCAAGGTAGGTATCAAAAGCTCGCCACCCGCCACGCCGAGCAACGACGCCACCACGCCGATGACGAACCCCGCGGCCACGCCGGCGATCATCTGGGACGGACCGACCAACATCGGCCGACCGGAGCCTTCCGCGCCGTGCCCGACCATGAGCACGGCGGCAATGGCGACCAGCAGGACGGCGATGACCCGATACAACGTTTCCGATTTCAGCCTGGTCGCCCAGGACGCCCCGACCCAGGCCCCCAGCAGACTACCGGCGAGGAGATTGACGATCACCGGCCATTGACCCGCTATGGCGTCGACGGATGTGGTGCCGGTGCGGAACGGCAGGGCCGACACAACGACGATGAGGCTCATCGCCTTGTTGACGATGACGGCTTCCAGGGGGCCGAAGCGGAACGTGCCGATGAGCAGCGGCAACCTGAACTCCGCCCCGCCCAGCCCGATCAAGCCGCCCAGCGTTCCGATCCCCAGGCCGCCGACGAAGGCGCCGACACCGCTTCTTGCCGGGACCACCTCTTGGGTCGCCGCCATGCATCACCCCCGTTATTTCCGGAAGGATACTACGCTCGGGAAAGAAGCGTTAGCGCCGCCGCTACTTCAGGCCGAAGAACGCGAACTGCTGATCGACTTCGGGGTTGAGCGTGCGGGCGGCGGCCTGGTCGCCTTCGCCGCCCTTGGTGTCGCCTGTCCTGATCCTGGCCATGCCGCGGCCGAACAGGGCGGCGGCGCGGTTGGGGTCGATTTGCAGCGCCTCCTCGTATTCGTTCAGCGCCAGCGCGTCGTCGCCCAGCTTCAGGTAGATGAAGCCGCGCGTGTCGCGGACGTCGAGGTTGGCCGGCATGAGCTTCAGCGCCGCGTCGCAATCGGCCAGTGCCTGCAGGAGATCCTGGCCGGCGATGGCGCGCGTGAGGCAGCGGTTGTTGTAGGCGAGGCCGAAGCCGGGTTCGAGGTCGATGGCCGACGTATAGTCGGCGATCGCCTTCGGGTAGTCGGCCAGCGCGAAGCGGGCATAGCCGCGATTGAAGAAGGCGACGGCGTTGGTGCGGTCGATGGCGATGGCCGCGTCGAGGTCGCGGATCGCGAGGTCGAGCCTGCGGTCGACGGAATAGATCGCCGCGCGGCTGGTCAGCGCCTCGACATAGCGCGGGTTGCGCTCCAGGGCGGCGTTGTAGTCGGCAAGCGCGGCCGCGGTCTCGTTGCGCCTGGAGTGGATCAGGCCGCGCTGGAAATAGGCCTGTGAGCTGCTGGGGGCGAGGGCGACGGCGCGGTCGAGGTCGGCCAGGCCGCGGCCGGTCTCGCCGAGCTGGCTAAAAGCCTCGCCGCGGCGGATCAGGGCCAGCACGTTGGTGGGCTCCAGCACCAGCACCTTGTCGAAATCGGCGATGGCGCGTTCGTAGGAGCGCTTGCGGCTCGCTAGCAGAACGCCGCGTCCGAGGAAGGCCATGGTCGCCTGCGGATCGAGGCGGATGGCCTGGTTGAAGTCGGCCAGCGCCTTGTCGGTGTTACCGGTAGCATCCGCCGCGACGGCGCGGCGGAATAGGTTGAGCGCATCGGCATTCTGCGTATCGATCAGGCTGTCGTAGCGCTTCAGCGCCTCGATGTAGTCGTCGCTGGCCATCGCCTTGTCGCCCAGTGCCGCGCGGGCGCTGCCGCGGATCAGCCGCGCCAGCGCCAGCTCGTCGGACGTGAGCTC
>JAUXRT010000601.1 GCA_030681635.1 Reyranella sp. | reverse complement strand
CGGTGTGGCCGATCAGGCAGATGACCGTTACCTGCCGTGCCTTGGCCGTGGCCGCGGCCTGGGCGATGACCGGCTTGTCGGCGGCCCGCAGCTGGGCGCTGCCGAGATCGAACAGCACCCGCGCCGGCGGGGGCTGGTTGCCGCCACCGCCGCGCGGGCAGGTGCCGACGGTCTGGGCGAAAGAGGGCGCGGCGGCGAAGAGGAAGCCAGCCGCGACGAGTACACCGAGTCTTTTCACTTGAGCTCTCCCTTGAGGGCCATTTCGACGAACGGCAGACGATCGTTGCCGAAGAACATCATATCGCCCACGAAGCTGGTTGGCGCGCCGAACACGCCGCGCGCCACGGCTTCGTCGGTCGTGGCCTTGAGGCGATCCTTTACGTCCTGATCCTGGATCCGGCTCCCGAACTTCCGGGCATCGAGGCCCGCGGCGGTCAGTACGGCCGCCACTTCGGCAATATCGTTGAGGTTACGGCCCTCCACCCACATCGCCTTGTAGATGGTGGGATGGTAGCGCTCGAACAGGCCGTCGATCTGGGCCGCCGCGGCGCCCCGCATCAGGGCCAGCGTGTTCACCGGAAAGAACGGGTTGCGCTGGAACGGCACGCCGTAGTGCCCGGCCCACAGTGGCATGTCGAAGGCGCTCCATTTCGACTTCTGCTCGACCGTCATCGGCGAGGCATTGCCGGTCGCCTTGAAGACGCCGCCCAGCAGCATCGGCTTGCGCACCAGCGCGGCGCCGGCGCGCTTGGCGATGGCCTCGACCTGGGTGTCGGCCAGATAGCTGTAGGGGCTGCCGTAGTCGTAATAGAATTCCAGCGTGCGGGTCATGCAATCCTCTCGTCTTGTGGCAAGCCTGCGCCGCTTCTAGCTTGGCGACAAGAAAAGATCGGGAAAGGAACGCATGGGCCGGGTTGCGGACAAGGTCGTCCTTGTGACGGGTGCGGGATCGGGCATCGGCCGCTCTGCTGCGAAGCTGCTGGCGGCCGAGGGCGCCACGGTGATCGCGACCGACATCAACCAGCCGGGTGGCCTGGAAACGGTGCAGCAGGCCGGGGCGCGCGCTCGCTTTCTGGTGCACGACACCGCGCAGGAAGCCGACTGGAAGCGGGTCATCGACGATATCCTGGCGCGCGAGGGCCGGCTGGATGGCCTGGTGAACAATGCCGGCATCGCAGGACCGTTCCCCTCGACCTTTGAGAGCGAGACGGTCGAGCAGTGGCAGCGCGTCCTGTCGATCAACGTCCAGGGCGTGTTCCTGGGCTGCAAGCATGGCGTGCCGGCGATGCGCGGGTCGGGCGGCGGTTCGATCGTCAATCTCTCGTCGCTCGCGGCTTTCATCGGTACGCCGGATCTCTCGGCCTATGGCGCCAGCAAGGGCGCGGTACGGCAGTTCACCAAGACCGTGGCCATCGACTGTGCCCGCAAGGGCTACAAGGTGCGCTGCAATTCGGTGCATCCCGGCGTCATCCTGACGCCGATGGGCGAGGGCATCCTGCCCGGCGACAAGGCCAGGGAACGGATGCGCAAGCACATTCCGCTCGGCGAATTCGGTATGCCCGAGGATATCGCCTATGGCATCCTTTACCTGATTTCCGACGAATCTCGCTTCGTCACTGGCACCGAACTGGTGATCGACGGCGGCATGAATGCAATCTGAGGGCGGAGCAGGCGATGCAGCACGTCGACCAGGTGGCCTATATCGAACGCATGAACGGCATGGCGCGCGCCAACGCGCGTGACGACGGGGAGGTCAGCCACACGTCGGTCGAGGAGTATTTCGACCCCGATCGCTTCGAGCGAGAGAAGGAAGTGCTGTTCCGCAAGTATCCGGTCGTGGTCGCCTTCTCCGCCCAGCTGCGCAAGGCCGGCGACTTCGTCGCCAACAACGACTCCGGTCAACCGATCCTCGTCACTCGCGGCACCGACGGCAAGCTGCGCGCCTTCCTCAATGTCTGCCGTCACCGCAGCGCCACCGTGGAGCTGAAGCCCTGCGGCTCGAACAAGCGTGCCTTCGTCTGCCCCTATCACGGCTGGAGCTACGACCTAACGGGCAAGCTTTTGGGCATCACCGACGCCGCCTGGTTCGGCGAGGTCGATCGCGCGACGCACGGGCTGCGCCCGCTCGCCGTCGCCGAGCGTTGCGGCATGGTCTTCGTGGTGCCGACGGCGCTCGAACCGGGCCAGAGCGCCGACATCGACATGGACGGCTTTCTTGGGCCGGTTAAGGCCGATCTTGCGTCCTGGGACATGCATGACTGGGACGTGCAAAGCACGACGCCGATCCGCCCGCGCATGAACTGGAAGCTGGTGATCGACACCTTCCTCGAACTCTACCACTTCCGGTACCTGCACGGTGCCAGCGTGGCGCCGCTGTTCCTTGACAACATCACCGCCTACGAACGCCGCGAGCGTCATTCCCGCTTCGCCGTCTGCAAGCCGTCGATCCTGGAAGTAGAGAGCCAGCCGCGCGAGACCTGGCAGCTCCGCGAACATGCGGTCGTGCTCTACAATCTCTTCCCCAACACGGTGCTGGCCTACACCCAGGACCATTGCGGCGTCTTCACCAGCTTCCCGGTGTCACCCGACGAGGCATTGATCAATGTCTCGATCCTCGTCGATCCCGTGGAGCGTGCGAAGAAGCCGGAAAGCTACTGGAAGACCAACCAGGACCTGATCCTGTCCGCGCTCGACGAGGATTTCGCCGTCGGCGCCACCGTTCAGAGCAATTTCAGGAGCGGCGCCAACCGCGTGCAGACCTTCGGGAAATTCGAGAAGGCATTGGGGTGGTATCACGAGGAAATCGCTGACGCCTTGCGTTAGCGATTTCCTGGCGGCGTGTAGTGCTGCAGGGAGCGCAGCGACCGAAGCACGGGCGCCGCAACGTGCAGAAAGAATGGCGATGCTAAAACCCCGCGCCATTCCAATCGCGCGGGTCGGCGCTGCTTACAGCGCCTTACTCGCGCTTGATTACAAGCGCTGCCGCCCGCCGGGGCGTCTTCGACGCCCCTTACTTAACGTTCACCTGATAGGCGAACTTCTCGCCATCGGTGGCGGTGAGCTGGGTGAAGCCCAGCATCTTCAGCAGGTCGTAGAAGTTGGCGTCCTCGGCCACCGTGCGCTCCTGGAAGAACGGCGACAGGCGCGACATGGTCGTCATGTTCGCGAGGATCGCCCGGACGCGGTAGATCGAATTCAACTCGCCCGGCTGCAGGCCGACGATGATCAGTTTCTCGGCCTTGTCGCCCTTGACGAACACCGAATAGGGAACGCGGTAGGCGGACTGGATCGTGCCCTGCGAGACCACGGTGACGAACTGCACGCGCTGCGCCCGCTCGGCGCCCTGGATCGTCTGCATCGGCGAGGCGTAGTTCTCGACCGTCGTCGGCTTGGGATAATAGTAGCCGACATACTTGTCCTCGGCGGCCGGCGCGGCGGCGGCCGGTGCCGGCTTGGCGGGCTGTGCCAGGGCAGGCAAGGCGGCAAACGCCATGGAGACGACGAAACAAGCTGCAATTTTCCTGAACATTCCCGGCTCTCCCAAGGTGCGGCAGACTAGAACAACGTATAGCCGCCATCGATAACGAAGTCGCGCCCCGTCGTATAGGCGGTGGCATCGCTGGCCAGATAGACCGCGATCGGGCCGAAGTCGGCGCCGACGCCCCAGCGGCGCTCCGGAATGCGCGGCATCACGTTGGCTGCGAATTTCTCGTTGCCGAAGGCATTGGCGGTCATCTCGGTCTCGATCCAGCCCGGCAGGATCGAATTGACGGCGATCTTGTAGCGCGCCAGTTCGACGGCGAGCGCGCGGACCATCGCAGTGACGCCGCCCTTACTGGCGCCGTAGTGGCTGGAGCGGGCCGCGCCCTCGATGGCCGCGGTGCTGGCCATGGCGACCAGCGAGCCGCCCTTGCCGCGCTCGGCCATGTGCTTGGCGGCCGCTCGGAAAGTGAAGAAGACGCCGTCGAGATTGACCCGCATGACCCGGCGCCATTCTTCGTAGGTCATCTCGAGGATGGCCCCCTTGCCGCGACCCGAAACGCCGGAATTGGCGACGCAGTTGTCGACATGGCCCATGACCTTGACCGTCTCGGCGAAGCCCGCTTCGACCTGCTTCTCGTCGCCGACGTCGACGATCTGGGTGTGCACCTTGCGGTCGAAGCGCTTCAGTTTCTCGGCAGCAGCGGCATTCTTGGCCGGGTTGGTGCCCCAGATGCAGACGTCGGCGCCGGCTTCGGCCAGGGCTTCGGCCATGCCGAGGCCAATGCCGCCGTTGCCGCCGGTGATCAGCGACACCTTGCCCGTCAGATCGAAGCCCTTGTAGGCCATGGCGCCCTCCCAAAACAAAACCGGGCGGGATAAAAGCCCGCCCGGTCCTTACCGTCAATTGCCCGGTCCTTGCCGTCAATTGGAAGGGACGTCAGTTCAACCGATCGGTTTCGACCAGCACAATCTCGGCATCCTCGACTGCCGTGATCTCGATCTCGTCCTGGTCGGCCACGGCAATGCCGTCGCGGGCATTGGCGGTGACCGGTGCGGCCGAACCGCCGCGCACCTCGATCTTGCCCTTGGCCGGCACGAGATAGGCCGGCTTGCCGTCGAGCTTCTGGCGGATCGTCTGGCCCGCCTTCAGGGTGCCGGCAAAAAGTGCGCCGTCAGCGTAGAGCGGAATAGCTCCGTCATGGCCGCGGCCCGACGCCAGCGGCATCAGCTTGCCGTCGCGCGCCTCGGCCGGGAAATCGACGGTCTCCCAGCGTGCCGGCACCCCCTGCTTGTTGGGCAGGATCCAGATCTGGAACAGCTCGGTCTCCTCGTCCTCGCGGTTGTACTCGGCGTGCTTGATGCCGTTGCCCGCGCTCATCACCTGGATCTGGCCCGCCTCGGTGCGGCCCTCGTTGCCGAGGTGATCCTGGTGGGTGATCGCGCCTTTGATGACATAGGTCACGATCTCCATGTCGCGATGGGGATGCGGCGGAAAGCCGGAGTCCGGCGCGATGCGGTCGTTGTTCCACACCCGCAGAGCACCCCAGTGCACGCGGTCGGGGTTGCGGTACTCGGCGAAGCTGAAATGGAAATTGGCGTTCAGCCAGCCGTGGTCCGACTTGCCGAGTTTCTCGAAGGGTCTGAGTTCGATCATGGTGTTTACCTCTTGGCCCCCAAGATGGCGCCACCAAGGACGGGATCAAGTTTCCGGTTGGTAACGGCCCGGCTGGTAACGATCCGCTGGGGGTCGCCCTAGCGGCCCTCGCGCCACCAGGCGCTGCCGATGGCCATCAGGAAGGCGATCGCCACCAGGATGCCAGGCAGCAGCGGCAGCTGGTTGATACCGGCCACCGTATAGCCCTCGTTGCGGCGGAGCCCGATCCAGTCCGAGCCGCCAGCGGCCCGGCCCGGCCGCACGGTGCGGATGTCCGGCTCCGGCTGGTCGACCAGCCACAGCAGGCCGCCGCCCGAGGCCTCGACCAGCGGCTTCAGCTTGGCGTCGGTCGCGCGCACGTCGGAGAATTCCAGCGGGTCGGGGCTGCCGACCGCCGCCACGGTGCGGAGCGTGCCGTCGTCGAAGCGGTAGAGACCCGGCTTGTCGACGTCGACGATACCGACCCCGAGGCCGGGCGCCGTCTGGCGGAGCGGCAGCGTGCGGGTGCTGCCGTCGGGTGAGGTCATGGTGACCTGCGGGAATGTCGTGGCGAGCGTGCGGCGCGTTACCTCGATGCGACCGCCGACCGCCGTTGCCCTGAGCGCCTCTTCCTCGAGATCGGGTTCCTTCATCAGCCAGTGGGCGACGCGGCGCACCAGCTCGGGCTGCGGGCCGCCGCCGTCGATGCCGCGGTTCCACAGCCACAGGTGATCCGACATGAGCTGGGCCACGCGGCCCTCGCCGACGCGGTCGAGAACCACCAGCGGCTTGTCCTCGGCGCCCGACAAGACCACGTTGCCACGCTCGCTGCGCGAGGCGACGAGGCGGAACCAGCGGCCCCATTCCGGTTCCTTGTCGGGTTGGCCGGCCTGCGGCAGGTTGGCGGTGACCGGATGGCGCTGGCCGATCTCGCTGACTTTCGGCTTGAACGGCGTCTCCAGTACTTCGCCGAGGGGCGCCGCCGGCAGGATGGCGCCCAGCGGCGTGCGATAGAGCGAGCGTGCGGTGGCGAACACCGGCCCGACCGAGACCAGCAGTGCGCCGCCGCTCTTCACGTATTCCGCGATGTTGCGGAAATACTCGCGGGTGATCAGGTTCCCCGACTCGTAGCGGTCGAAAATGATGAGATCGAATTCCTTGAGCTTCTGCTCGAACAGCTCGCGCATCGGGAAGACGATCAGCGACAGCTCGCGCACCGGCGTGAAGTCGTCCTTCTGCGGCGTGCGCAGGATGGTGAAGTGGATCAGGTCGACCGCGGGATCGCTCTTCAGCAGGTTCCGCCAGGCCCGCTCGCCCTGATAGGGCTCGCCCGACACCAGCAGCACGCGCAGCCGGTCGCGCACGCCGTTGATGGTGAAGAGGGCGCGGTTGTTGTCGAGCGTGAGTTCGCTCGGTCCGGCGCCGACCTCGATCTCCACGACATTGGCGCCGGGATTGCCGACGACGATCGGCAGCTCGATCGAGCGGCCGACCGGCACGTCGAGGCGGCGCACCACGTCGCCGCCGACCGACAAGGTGATCGCCGCGGTGCCGCCGGCCGGATCTTCGATTCGGAACTTGGTCGTCACCTCGCGGCCGACCACGCCGAAGCGCGGTGACTGCTCGACCACGATCAGCCGGTCGCGCTCGTTTTTCTTGCCGGCGATCAGCCCATGCAGCGGCGCGCCGCCCAGTTCCGGCGGCAGGCCCACCGGCACGTCGTGGACCTGGCCGTCGGTCAGCAGCACGACGCCCGCCAATCGTTCCGGCGGCACTTCGACGAGCGCCGAGCGCATGGTTTCGATCAGGCGCGTACCGCCCGGGCGTTCGCTGCCGAGCTGGATCTGGGCTGGCGGCAGCACGACCTCGCGGATCTCGAGGCCCTCCTGCTGGCCAAGCTTGCGCTTCAGCGCCTCGCGCGCGGTCTGGACTTGCCGGCGACGCTCGCCGATGGCCATCGAATCGCTGTCGTCGACCACGATCAGTGCCACGTCGGCGATGGGCTTGCGCTGTTCTTCGATCAGGGCGGGATTGGCGAGTGCGGCGAGGACGACGGCGATCGAGCCCATCCGCCAGATCGTGCCGCGCGCGCCGGCGCGCAGGCCGAGCAGGACCAGCACCAGCCCGACGCCGCCCAGCACGGCCAGCACCGGCCACGGCAGCAGCGGATCGAAGGCGACGGAGACGGCCGATGTCGGGTTCATCGCCGGAGCCTTTGCATGATGTCAGGCAGATGCACCTGGTCATCCTTGTAGTTGCCGGTCAGCGCATGCATTACGAGATTGACGCCGACGCGGAAGGCCATCTCGCGCTGCGTCTCGCCGCCCGGCGTGACGGGCATGAGGCCGCGGCCGCGCTGGTCGACGGCCCAGGCGCCGGCATAGTCGTTGGCGCCGATGATGATGGTGGTGACGCCGTCGTTGACGCGGCCGCCGCCCGATTCGATCCAGATCTTGCCGCCCGTCCAGCGCCCCGGCATGTCCGACAGCAGATAGAAGGCCCGTGTCAGCACGTGGTCCGGCGGCATGGCGACCAGCGGCGGCGTCTCGACGCCGGCCAGAAGGCGCTTGAGGTCGGGATTGCCGCCGGCCTGGCGGTCGAAGCTGAACTGCTGATCGCGCGTGTCGACGAAGATGATGCCGCCGGTCCTGAGGTAGCGGTCGAGCGACGCGGCGGCCCGCGGCGACAGGGCGGGCTGCGTCGAGGTGATCGGCCAGTAGATGAAGGGATAGAGGCGGGGCTCGTCGCGTTCGAGGTCGAGGCCCACCGGGTCGGCCGGCTCGACCGAGGTTCGGTTGCGCAGGATCTCGCTCAGGCCTTCGAGACCCGCCTTGCTGATGTCGTCGACTTCCTTGTCGCCGGTGAGGATGTAGGCGAGCCGGATGTCGAGGGACCCTTTCAGCGCCTGCTCGATGCTGAGCGGCGGCGGTGCAGGACGGTCGCGCGTCGCCGGACCGTCCGGCGCGTTGGGCGGGGGCTGGAACTGCGGC
>JAUXRT010000600.1 GCA_030681635.1 Reyranella sp. | reverse complement strand
GCCGAGGTCTTGCCCAGCCGCTTGCCGTTGGCGCGCAGATGGTCGATGGCGATCATGGCGAGGCCGGCGCCCATCAACGGGTGATTGCGGAACTTCTTCTTCACCCCCATCAGCGGCACCCGCGTGCTGCGGACGTCGGTGATCTTGAGCCGCAGCAGCAGCTTCACCAGGTTCCAGGGCGTGAGCGCGCCGTCGAAGTCGACGGTCGCCTCGGAAAGATTGGTGAGCGCCAGGATGAAGGCGACCGTCTCGTCGTCGACGTCCACGAACACGGCAAGATCCGGCACGATCACCGGACGCAGCGCCTTGGAGGCGTGGTCGATCTCGGCCTGGGTGAAGGGCACATAGCCCCAGTTGTCGCTCCAGGCGTCGTTGAAGATGCCGACCAGGGTGCGGACCTCGGCGTCGAACATCTTCATGTTGGCGGTGCGGACCTTGACCCGCCCGGCGAGGCCGGCGCGATCGAGCAGCTTGCGGCCGATGGTCTCCGGCGCATTCTGGACGTCGTAGTCGTAGGAGAAGAGGTCCTTGGCCTTGGTGTAGCCGCAGGCCTCGACCCGGGCCCCGGCATAGGGCGGATCGTAGGGCACCATCAGCACCGGGCGGCTGTCGAAGCCATCGACCAGGAGGCCCACCTCCTCGTTGACCGAGAGGGTGAACGGGCCGGTCACCCGCACCATGCCCCGGGCCTTCAGCCAGGCCTCGGCGGCGGCGAACAGCGCAGCGAAGATCGCGGGATCGTCCTCGGCCACCAGGCAGCCGAACTGGCCGGTGTTGTCCTTGTGCTGTGCAAGATGGGCGCTATCGACCTGGGCGGAGATGCGGCCGACCACCCGGCCGGCGCGGCGCGCCAGGAAGAACTGGACCTCGGCATGCTGGAACAACGGGTTCTTCGTGGGTGAAAAGGCCTCCTGCCGTTCGACATTGAGCGGCGCCACCCAGCCCTTGTGGCCGGCGTAGAGGCGCCTCGGCAGGCGGATGAATTCCTTGAGGTCGGCCTTGGTGGCCACGGGGGAAACGACGAGATCGGGAAGAGCCATTTGTGCCTCAGACTACCACGCCCGGTGCGGCGCTTCGGAACACGAACTGGCCATCGGGCTCGCA
>JAUXRT010000593.1 GCA_030681635.1 Reyranella sp. | reverse complement strand
GGCGGTGCTGAAGCCCGAGTAGTTTTGACCACTGATGGCATCCATCGCCGCCTGGCCCTGGCTGAGGCTGAGCGTGGCCATGGTGCCGATGACCGTGGCGAAGTCGCCGGTCGAGCCCGCGACGCTGCGGTCAAGCACGCCGCCGACGGCCTGCTGGTTGGCGCTCTGTGCGCCGGCTGCGAAGCCGCCGGGCTTCAGCGTCAGATAGACGTTGTTGGTGTCGTAACCCAGCGACGCCTGGAGGAAGGGATAGTTGCTGGTGACGGCAGCATAGGTGCCGGTGACGCCGCCGGTCGCGTTGAGGATGGTGTAGGTCGTGCTGGGTGCGTAGACGCCGGGGGCGGCCAGTGCCTGGACCGTGCCGCCGTTGATGGTGGCCGTGCCCGGCGCGCCGGTGACGTTGATGCGGTCGGCCTGGGCCTGTGCATTGGCCTCGACCTGATAGGTGCTGCCGGCGGCCTGGGTGTAGGAGCCGACCACGGCCAAGGTACCGATCGAGTTGCCCGGCGCCAGCGTGCCACTGTTCGTGACTGTGCCGGTGATGGTGCCGCTGCCGCCGAGATTGCCGCCTGAGCCCACGGTGACGTTGCTGGTGATGGTGCCGTTGACCGACAGACGCCCGCCCGTGATCGAGGTCGGGCCGGTGTAGGTATTGGTGCCGGTCAGGTTCAGCAGCCCGGCGCCGGACTTGGTGATGCCGCCCGTACCGGTGATCGTCGTGCTGAGCGTCGTGTTGCTGGCATCGTCGGCAATCAGATTGCTGCCGCCCAGCGAGATCGTGCCGCCGCTGCCCGCCAGCGAGCCCACCGTCAGGTTGAAGCCGTTGAGGTCGAAGATGCCGCCATTCACCGTGAGCGCCCCCATCGTCGGCAGCGCCGTGGCGCTGCCCAGACGGAAAGTGCCGGCCGACACGGTTGTGCCGCCCGTATAACTGTTGTTGCCCGACACCGTGAGCACACCGGCGCCGGTCTTGGTGAGGCTGCCGCTGCCCGACATGTTGCCGGCGTAGGTGCCGGCGGTGGCCTGGTCGAACACCACCGAAGCGTTGTTCGTGATGGTGCCGCGCAGGTTGGCCGCCGTGCCCTGCAGGACGCCGCCCGACACCGTCGTGCCGCCGGTGTGGCTGGTCGTTCCCGTCAGGATCAGGGTGCCGGCATTCTGTTTGATCAGGCGGCCGCTGCCCGACAGGTTGCCGGCGTAGGTGCCGCTGCCGGTCTGGTCGAACACCACCGTGGCGTTGTTCACGATGGCGCCTTGCAGGCTGGTGGCATTGCCCTGCAGGACGCCGGCCGAGACCGTCGTGCCGCCGGCGTAGGTGTTGGCGCCCAGCAGCGTGAGCGTGCCGGTGCCCTGCTTCACGAAGGCGCCGCTGCCGGTGATCACCGAAGAGAGGGTGGTGCTGAGTGATTCGCCCGCGGTCAGCGTGCCCGCGCCCAGTGCCAAGGTGCCGCCGGTCCCGGACAGCGTCCCAACCGTTTGGTTGTTGCCATTGAGGTTGAACGTGCCGCCGTTGATCCTGAGCGCACCCGTCGCCAGCAGCGAGGCGCCGGTGGCGAGCTGCAGGGTGCCGCCGTTCACGATCGTGCCGCCGCTGTAGGTGTTGGCGGCGCCGAGGACAAGAGTGCCGGACTCGAGCGCCAGCCAGTTGGGACCGGTGATGACGGCGTTGATCGTGGCCGTTCCCCCGCTGGCGACACTGACGCTGGTGGAGCCGAAGAGGTAGGTCGGCAGGGTCGACGAGAACCCGTTGGACAGCGTCACGGCGCCTGTCAGGGCGACGCCGGAGGTCGAGCTGCCGGTGGTTCCTCCACCCTGGGCGACATTGCCGGTCCAGTGATAGCCGACATAGCCGTTGTCGTAGTCGTAGAGATAGTCGAAGCCCGCGAAGAACTCGCGGCCGGTATTGAGGAACACCGCCGAGCTGCCGACATGCACGGGGTACACGTAGCAGGGCGTGACAGTCGGCGAGGCAGCCGTGCAGGGATCGTTGGTGTTGTCGGTGGTCTTGAATCCGTAAGAGGCGAACCCGCCGGGAAACGAGACACTCATGTCGACGTTGGGCCGGACATGGACGCCGTCGTGGAGGTCGATGCCGGGTGGTGGCGTCAGGAACGCGTAGTTGATGCCGGCGTCCTGCAGGATGGTGCCGGTTCCACTGACGCCTCCTATGGTCACCGTCCCGGTGGCGACGTTCCAGTCGATGGAATTCTGCACCAGCTTGACCATGGCGAAGCCCGAGTTCGCGCTGCCCGGTATGCCGAGCGTGACCCCGGTGTTGCTGATGACGTAGCCCTTGGTGGTGACGCCGTCGATATTGAGGAACGGATTGGCCGACACCGGGATCATGGTGACGGGGGTTGCGCCGTTGCCGCGATTGAAGCCGACGCCCATGTAGAAGACGTCGGGGCTGTCTTCGATGTAGAGCACCCTGACGTTCGTCGCGGTGGCAACGGGCAGGGTGCCGACGCCCGGATTCACGTCATAGATCTGGATCGTCGTGTTGTAGTAGGTGCCGGTGTGCGACACGCCGCTGCTGCCGTAGGCCTGGCTGCCGGTGCCGACCGGCGTCAGGCCGGCGGGATTGAAATGACTTCTTCCCACGACAATGCCGGTCGAGCCGGTATCCATGATGACCGAGGCGGGCGTGGTTACCGTGCCGCCCGGCAGCTTGATGTTGATCATCCCGGGCTGGTTGGGGCCCATCGCGCCGCTCTGGAATGAAACCTGATAGGTTGTGGCGCTGTTGTCGTAGAGGTTCCACGACTGCGCCCGAGCCTGCCCCGAAGCCGCCATTGCGACGGCAAGCCACAGGCCTACACCGGCAACATAAGGCCTGCAGTCGGTCATTCGTTGTTTTCCACGCCCTCTACCCTTGTCGCGAAATGAATATGCGCTTCGCCCGCATTTTCTCCAGCGGTGGACTACCCGGAATGGGCCACTCGGCTGCCCGGAATGAGCAGACCCCGGCTGGAGTCGGATCGGCATGAGAAAAGTTTCCTCGCGTCGCGCGAGATGACGGCGCTATCGTCGTCGCGACGGAAACAGAGGTGTCCAGATGCCCCGTGTCAGTGAAATCGAGGAAGATGGCGGCGATCCGACGCTGAAGGCGATCTTCGACCGGCAGCGCGAGATGTTCGGCGGGCTGCTCAATCCCACCAAGGTCCTGGCGCACTGCCCGCCGATCCTGCGCGCCGCCGGCTTGCTCGGCCAGTCGATCGAGCAGTCGGGCCTGCTGCCCAAGGGGTTGCCGGCGCTGCTCTACGTCCGGGTTGCCACCATCAACGGCTGTCCATTTTGAATGGACATCAATTCCAGCCGTGTGCTGGAAACCACGGAAGGCGGGATGGAGAAGCTCGCGGAAGTCACGGACTGGCGGGACAGCAAGCTGTTCAGCGAGGCCGAGCGGCTGGCCCTCGAATATGCCGAGCGCATCACCTACACCGATCAGAAGGTCGACGATTCCCTGGTCGGCAAGCTGAAGCAGCATTTCACCGACGCACAGATCGTTGAACTCACCGCCGCGATCGCGATGGAGAATTTCCGCAGCAAGTTCAATCCCACGCTCGGCGTCGAGGCGCAGGGCTTCTGCGTGGTGCCGCCGCGGAAGTGACGCGGCGGACGGCCTATTCCATCTGGACGTTGAGCTCCTTCAGCTTCTTGGCCCAGAAGCCGTGCTCTTCGGCGACGAACTTGGCGAACTCCGCGCGGGTGCGATCGGGCGGCATTTCGAGTCCGTCGCGGGTCAGTGCCTCTTCCCATTTCGGGTTCTTCATCGCCTGCTTGGTGGCCTTGTCGATCCTGTCGAGAACGTCGGGCGGCGTCTTGGCCGGCGCGAACAGGCCCTGCCAGCTCGTCACCACGACATCGATGCCCTGCTCCTTCAGGGTCGGTACGTCGGGCAGCGAGCTCACGCGCTTGTTGCCGGTCACCGCCAGCGCCTTGAGGTTGCCGCCCTTGATCTGGGACACCGCCGGAGGCAGCGACGAGAAGTTCATGGTGATGATGCCGCTGATCACGTCGGCCACCGCAGGGCCCGTGCCTTTGTAGGGCACGTGGGTGATCTTGATGCCGGCGGCTTCCGCGAACAGGGCACCGGCGAGGTGGTTGTTGCCGCCCACGCCCGACGACGAGAAGGTGAGCTTGTCCGGCTCCTTCTTGGCGAGCGCCACCAGCTCGGCCGCATTCTTGACCGGCACCGAATTACCCACGACCAGGACGTACTGGTAATCCGTCACCTGGCAGATCGGCGCCAGGGTGGCGAGGGTGTCGATCATGCCCTTCTGGACGTGCGGGTTGATGATCACGTTGGTGCCGACGGCGACGAACAAGGTCTGGCCGTCCGGCTTGGCGTTCGCGACCATGCGCAGGCCGATCGATCCGGCCGCGCCACCCTTGTTGTCGATGATGATCTGCTGGCCGATGACCGGCGTCATGACGTGCGCCAGCTCGCGGGCATTGATGTCGGTGCTGCCGCCCGCGGCATAGCCGACCACGAAGGTGACCGGTCCGTTCGGCCACGCCGCCTGGGCCCTGAGGCCCGACGGCAGGAGGAGGGCGCCCGATCCAAGGGCGAGGGCGTGTCGGCGGTTAATCGCGGTCATGTTTTTCCTCCCAGTGTATTTCTTGTCAGTTCTTCCCGGCAACGTAGCGTCCGGCGCCATCGCCCGCCAGCTTGCCGAGCACGGCGCCCGAGACCAGGCCGGTGCCGCCGGGGTAGTTGTGATAGAACAGCCCGCCCACCAGCTCGCCGGCGGCGAACAGGCCGGGGATCGTGTGGCCGTCGGTGCTTTCGACCTCGCCCTCGTTGCTGATTTTTAGCCCGCCGAAGGTGAAGGTGAGGCCGCAGGTGACGGCGTAGGCCTCGAACGGGCCCTGGTCGATCGTGTTGGCCCAGTTGCTCTTCGGCACCGCGAGGCCGCGCGTGCCGCGGCCGTCCTTGACCGCCGGATTGAACGGCACCTCGGTCATGACGGCTTCGTTCCATTCCTTGATCGTCTTCAGGAACGCCTTCGGGTCGACGCCCTCGAGCTTGGCCGCCAGCTCCTCGATCGTGTCGGCGCGGACCTTGGTCATGCGCTTGATGCGGTATTCGTCGCGCAGCTTGTCGAGCACCTTCGAATCGAAGATCTGCCAGGCGAACTGCTGCGGCTGCGACAGGATCACGGCGCCGTACTTGGCGTAGGTGTAGTTGCGGAAGTCCGCGCCCTCGTCGACGAAGCGCAGCCCGTTGGCGTTCACCATGATGCCGAGCGGGTAGGAGTGCTTCTGGAAGTTGTCGCCGACTTCCAGATCGCCGAATTCCGGCGCATTCATGTCCCAGCCCACGGCATGGCCGCCCGACCAGTTGCCGTGCGCCTTGGCGCCGATCGCCAGCGCCATGTTGATGCCGGCGCCGGTGTTGAAGCGCGTGCCGCGCACCTTGGCGAGATCCCAGGTCGGCCCGAGATAGCGCGTGCGCATCTCGGCGTTGCTCTCGAAGCCGCCGCAGGCCAGCACCACGGCCTTGGCGCCGATCCGGACCTTGCGGCCCTTGTGGCGGGCGATGACGCCGCGCACGACGCCGTCTTCCTCGATCAGCGACACCGCCGCCGTCTCGTAGTGGATGGGAATGCCGGCCTTGGTCGCCGCCTTGTGTTCGAGGTCAACCAGGCCCGGCCCGCCGCCCCAGGCTTCGACCGCGAGGCCGCCCCAGAATTTGTACTTGCCGTTCACCTTGAAGGCCTGGCGGCCATAGCTCGGCTGGAAGCGCACGCCCTTGGAGCGCATCCACTTCAGGGTCTCGAAGCTCCGGCCGATCAGGATGTCTGTAAGCTCGGGGTCGCAGCGGTAGTTGGTGACGCGGCCCATGTCGTCCAGGAACTCGTCGGCCGAATAGCTGCCGAAATCGACGTCACGCTTCTCGTCTTCGGTGAGGTCG
>JAUXRT010000042.1 GCA_030681635.1 Reyranella sp. | reverse complement strand
GGAGCGCCGCCAGCGCGTCGCCTACCTGTTCGAGCGCGTCGGCCTCAGGCCCGCCGCCATGCTCTCCTACCCGCACGAATTCTCCGGCGGCCAGCGCCAGAGGATCGGCATCGCCCGCGCGCTGGCCTTGAGCCCCGACCTGATCGTGGGCGACGAGCCGGTGTCGGCGCTCGACGTCTCGATCCAGGCCCAGATCATCAACCTGCTGATCGACCTGCAGGAGGAGTTCAAGCTCTCCTACCTGTTCGTGGCGCACGACCTCGCCGTGGTCGAGCACATCAGCCACCGCGTCGCCGTCATGTATCTCGGCCGCATCGTCGAGATGACCGACAAGAAGAGCCTGTTCGAGATGCCGCTGCATCCTTACTCCGAGGCGCTGCTCTCGGCGGTGCCGATCCCCAAGTCGGGCATGCGCGGCCGCACGCGCGTGATCCTGAAAGGCGACGTGCCGAGCCCGATCAATCCGCCCCCCGGCTGCCACTTCCACACCCGCTGCCCCTACGCCATGCCGCGCTGCAAGGTCGACGTGCCGACCTTGACCGAGGTCAAGCCCGGCCACTGGGCCTCGTGCCACCTGCACGACGGCGGCGTGACGTTTCCCCTGAAGGCGCCGGCAGCTTAGTAAAAGGAGTCCTAGACCGAGCCGCGCAGCCTCGGATCGAGCATGTCGCGGATGCCGTCGCCCAGCAGGTTGAAGGCGAGCACGGTGAGCGTGATGGCGGCGCCCGGGAAGAACACCAGCCACCACGGCGGGATCAGGCCGGAGTTGAGCGCATCCGACAGCATGTTGCCCCAGGTCGGGTTGGGTGGCGGGATGCCGACGCCCAGGAACCCCAGCGACGCCTCGATGACGATGGCGACGCCGAGATGGGTGGTGGCGAGGATGAGATAGGGCGCCACGCATTGCGGCAGGATGTGGCGGAACATCAGGCGCTTGTGCGAGGCGCCGAGCCCGCGCGCCGCCTCGACATATTGCATCTCCTTGAGCGACAGCACGACCGAGCGGATGACGCGGCCGCCGAACGGGATGCGCGTGACGGCAATGGCCACGATCACCGTGCCGAGGCCGCCGCCCAGCGCCATGGCGATCGCCATCGCCAGGATCAGGTCGGGAAAGGATTGCAGGAACTCGATCAGCCGCTGGCTGATCATGTCGAAGCGGCCGCCGAAATAGCCGCAGGCCAGCCCCCACAGCGCGCCCAGCGTCGTGCCGAACAGCACCGCGCCGAAGGCCACGAGCAGCGAGGCCTGGCTGCCGTAGATCACGCGGCTGAGCGTATCGCGGCCGATCTGGTCGGTGCCGAACCAGTGCTTCTCGTCGGGCGGCTTCTGCATGGCGCGGAAGTCTGATTTCAGCGGCGGATAGGGCGCGATGACGGGCGCCGCCACCGACATGATGACGATGGCGGCGGCAATGCAGCCCCAGAAGGCCGAGAGCGGCGCGCGGCGAAAGAACCGCCGCACCGAAGTCAGGAAAGTTCGCAGCCGCGACGGGGCGACGGGAATGATCGGATCGGTGGGATGGAGGACGGTCATGGGGAGCGGCTCATTGGTAACGGATCCGCGGGTCCAGCAGGGCGATCGCGAGGTCGACCAGGATGTTCAGGCCGACGAACACCACGGCGTAGAGGAACACCAGGTTCTGCATGACGAAGACGTCGCGCTCGCTCACCGCGGTGAACATGGCGTAGCCCAGGCCCGGCGTGCCGAAGGCGCGCTCCACGGGGATCGAGCCCGCCAGCACCAGCCCCATCAGCACACCCGAGAGCGTGATCACCGGCAGCATGGCGTTGGGCAGCGCGTGCAGCGAGATCACCAGCCGGCCGTTCAACCCCTTCGCGCGCGCCGTCCGGACATAGTCTTCCCGAATCACTTCCAGCAGGCTGGAGCGCGCCATGCGCGCGATATAGGCCGCCTGGCCGAGGCCCAGCACCACCGCCGGCCCGATGATGAGCTGCAGGTTGGCGACGGGATCGACGAACAGAGAGGCCCCCGCCATCGGCGCGCGATAGCCGAACCAGAACAGCAGCCCGAGCACGAT
>JAUXRT010000583.1 GCA_030681635.1 Reyranella sp. | reverse complement strand
CGACCTGGGACAAGGCATCCAGCCGCGTCACCGGCATCGAAATCATGCCGCTGGCCGTCCACGACCGGCCGCGCATCGACTTGACGATCCGGATTTCGGGCCTGTACAGCGACATCTACGATACCCAGATCGCCCTGTTCGACGTGGCAGTACGGCGTGTCGCGGCGCTCGACGAGGAGGCCGGCGATAATCCGCTGGCGGAAGCGGGCCGGCGCGGCGCCGATCTCGCGCGCGTCTTCGGCGGCGCGCCCGGCAGCTACGGCGCCCGCGCTGCCGACCTCGCGCTCGACGGCGCCTGGAAGACGCGCGAGGAGCTGGGCGAAGCCTATCTCGCCTCGGCCACCCATGCCTATGGCGGTACGGAGCAGGCGCAGGCCGCGGACGGCGGGTTTCGCGACCGCGTGTCGGTGGCGAATGTCCTGGTCCATCCCCAGGACGATCGCGAACGCGATCTGCTGGACGGCGACGGCGTCGCCGACTTTGCCGGAGGCTTTGCCGCGGCGGCGGCACTCCTCGGCAACGACCCGGAACTCTATCATCTCGACACCAGCCAGCCCGCGGCGCCGAAGGCGCGCCGCGTTGCCGAGGAAGTTGCGCGGGTCGTGCGCGGCCGGCTGACCAACCCGCGCTGGATTGCCGGCATGCTCGAGCACGGCCAGCGCGGCGTCGCCGAGATCGCCCAGACGGTCGATGCGCTCTATGCCTTCGCCGCGACCGCCCAGGTCGTGCCCAATCACCTGTTTGAGGCCACGCACGACGCGCTGATCGCCGACGGCGCCGTCCTGACGGCGATGCGCGACAAGAATCCGGCGGCGGTCCAGGCCATCGCCGAGCGTCTCCGGGACGCCCTGGCCCGCGGTCTCTGGACGACGCGCCGCAATGCCGTCGACGAGGAACTCGCCCAGGCAATCGAGGCGGCGATCGGGGCTTGCGGAGCTGCGGCAGTCGGCCGATGAAAGCCCGATCATGAGCTTGGCCGCCGTAATCGATGTGAAGGGCTGGTGCCCCGGCGTTCTGCGCCCGATGCAGAGCGGCGATGGGCTGCTCGCCCGCGTGAGGCCGTGGTGCGGGGCGCTTCGCCTGGACGCGGCGAAAGGACTGGCCGATGCCGCGGAGCGGTTCGGCAACGGCCATATCGATCTCACGCGCCGCGCCAACCTGCAGATCCGCGGCCTCGGCGACGCCAGCGTGCGGGGGCTGCAGGATGCCGTGGAGCAGTTGGGTCTGGTCGATCGCGATGCCGAGGCCGAAGCCGGGCGCAACATCATGGTGTCGCCGCTGGCCGGCATCGATCCGGCCGAAGCCGACATCCGTCCCATTGCCGGTGCGCTCGCGGATCTGCTGGCGCACGACACAGGCTTGCAGCGCCTGCCGTCCAAGTTCGGTTTCCTCGTCGACGGCGGTGGTCCCGTGTCGATCGCCGGTGAACGCGCAGATATTTCGCTCAAGGCGATGGGCCGGATGATGGCCGTCGGGCTCGACACGCCTGCAGGCACCGACTGGGTCGGCAGCACGTCCATCGACGAAGCGGCGGACGTGGCTGTCGCCATCGCAAGGATTTTTATCGGTCTTGCCCGGCAACAGGACCGCCTGCGCGATCTCGGCGAGGGACCTTTTAGACGGCTTCGTGCCATCGTGCGCAAGGGCCTCGGTCCGATCGGTGGCCCATCGATCGAGTCTCGACGTCTCATTGGTGTGAAAGGATTTGCCGTGGGCGTGGCTACGCCTTTCGGACGTCTCGAAGCGCACCAGCTTCGCAGCCTCGCCAGCCTCGCCGGAGAAGCAGGCGCGGCGGATATTCGCCTGTCGCCGTGGCGCGCGCTCTACGTCGGGGCGCGAGACGCCGCAGCGGCGCAAACTTTGTTGAAGGGTGCGCACGAGATCGGCCTCATCGTCGATGCCAACGATCCGATCCTCCGGATCGACGCCTGCCCGGGCGCGCCAGCCTGCCGGTCGAGCAGCGTTGATACCCGCCGCACCGCGCGCCGGCTCGCCGCCTCGCCGTTCACGGGCAGCATCCACGTCTCGGGATGCGCCAAGGGCTGCGCGCGCTCTGCGCCGGCCGATCTTGTGCTGGTGGGCGAGCAAGGCCGCTACGGCGTGATCCGCAACGGCACCGCGCGCGACCTTCCGCAACGCATCCTCGACGCCAGTGAGGCGGGAGTCCTGTTCGATGTCTGAGCGTGCCCCCGATCAACGCACCTACGTCCGCGACGGTGCCGAAATCTATCGCCAGTCGTTCGGCATCATTCGCGCCGAGGCCGATCTCGGCCGCTTCACGCCGGCCGAGGAGCGGGTGGCGGTGCGGATCATCCACGCCTGCGGCATGGTCGAGATCGCCCGCGACATCGTCATGTCGCCCGGCTTCGCCGACAATGCGCGCTGGGCCCTGATCGGCGGCGCGCCGATCCTTTGCGATTCCAAAATGGTCGCCAACGGCATCACGCGGGCGCGCCTGCCTGCCGGCAACGAGATCGTCTGCACACTCGACGATCCGTCGGTGCCGGCGCTCGCGGCCGGGCTCGGCAACACCAGGAGCGCCGCCGCCATGGAATTGTGGCGCGATCGGCTGGGTGGTGCGGTCGTGGCCATCGGCAACGCGCCGACGGCGCTGTTCCATCTTCTCGAGATGCTCGACGCGGGCGCGCCGCGGCCGGCAGCGGTGATCGGGTTGCCCGTGGGCTTCGTCGGCGCGCTCGAATCGAAGGACGCGCTGGCCGCTGACGGTCGCGTGCCGTTCCTGATCGTGCGCGGCCGCAAGGGTGGCAGTGCCATGGCAGTGGCGGCCGTCAACGCGCTGGCGAGCGAGGCGGAATGACCAGCCTCGACCTGCTCGGCGGCTCCGCCCTTGGCGGTACGCTTTATGGCATCGGCGTCGGTCCGGGCGATGCGCGCTATCTCACGCTCCGCGCCGCCGCCCTGGTGAAGGCGGTCGACGTCGTCGCCTACTTCGCCAAACGCGGACACCAGGGCAATGCACGCCGGACCGTCGAGGCCTTGATGGCGCCCGGTCGTGCCGAAGTCCGCTTCGAATATCCGCTGACCGACGAGGTGCCGGCCGAGAGCGCCGAGTATCAGCGCCAGATCGGCGATTTCTACCGGCAGATGTCGGACGCGCTGGCGGCGCTGCTGCGCGAGGGCAAGTCCGTCGGCCTCCTGGCCGAGGGCGATCCGTTCTTCTACGGCTCCTTCATGCATATGTGGCGCAGGCTCGAAGCGGATTTCCCGATCGAGGTCGTGCCCGGTGTGACCGGCATGTCGGGCTGCTGGACGCGGGCGAACGTGCCGATCACCTGGGGCGACGACACGCTTTCCGTGCTGCCGGGAACGCTCGAGGAGCAGCGGCTGGTGGATCATCTGCGCCAGACCGATGCGGCGGTGATCATGAAGGTCGGCCGCAACCTCGGCAAAGTCCGCCGCGCCGTCGAGGCGGCAGGCCTGCTGTCGCGCGCCGTCTATGTCGAACGCGGTACGATGGCGAACGAGCGCGTTCAACCGCTCGCCGATTGCCGCGACGCAACCGGTGCCTATTTCGCGATGGTGCTGATCCCGGGCCAGGGGAGGCGGCTGTGACGGGCTCTCTCGTTGTCGTCGGCACGGGCCCCGGCAAGGCCGACCTCATGACTCCGGCGACGGCGGCGGCGCTCGCGAAAGCGACGGACCTTGTCGGCTACGGCCCCTATCTCGATCGCGTGCCGGCAACGCGCGCCGATCAATGCCGTCATGCCTCCGACAATCGTGTCGAACTGGACCGGGCCCGGCATGCGCTGTCGCTGGCGGCATCGGGCCGGCAGGTCGTCGTCGTCTCGGGCGGCGATCCCGGCGTCTTCGCCATGGCCTCGGCCATCTTCGAGGCAGTGGAAACCGGCGAACCGGCGTGGCGTACGCTCGACATCCGAGTCGAGCCCGGCGTCACCGCCATGCTGGCGGCAGCCGCCGAAGTCGGCGCGCCCCTCGGCGGCGATTTCTGCGCAATCTCGCTGTCCGACAATCTGAAGGCCTGGGCGACGGTGGAACGGCGTTTGAAGGCGGCCGCCGAGGCCGACTTCGTGATCGCCCTCTACAATCCGGCATCGAAAGCACGGCCGCATCAGTTGGGCCTCGCGTTCGATCTCCTGCGTGCGCTCAAGGCCGCCGAAACGCCTGTTTTGTTCGTGCGGGCGGCTGGCACGGCGGACGCGAAAGTCGTGACGACGACGCTTGAGGCGGCTGACGGCGCACTGGCCGACATGCGCACCCTGGTGATCGTGGGCGCCAGCACCACGCGGCAGGTCGGCCGTTGGGTCTATACGCCGCGCCGCGAGCCGGGAGCGCAGCCGTGAAGCCACGCGACCGCCTCCGTGGGACTGCCGAGCACATGCCCCGTCGGCTTGTCGGGCCGCGCGATCATGATGACCGGCAGGTCGAGTTCGCGGGCGGCCTCGATCTTGGCGTAGGTCGCGGTGCCGCCGGAATTCTTGGAAACGATGATGTCGATTTCTTCCTTCGCCAGAAGCCTGGCCTCGGAATCTCGGTCGAACGGCCCGCGCGCCTGGAGGATTTTCAGGGTCGGCGGCAAGGCAGCCTGTTCGGGTACCTCGATGGTGCGCGCGACATAGCGATGCTGTGGCGCGGCAGCGAAGGCGTGGAGATCTTGACGGCCGAGGCTGAGGAAGACGCGGAGCGGCGTCTTGCCGAGAGCCGCCGCTGCTGCTTCGGCGGTCGGCACAATCCGCCAGCTGTCATCTTCCAGTCGCCGCCACGGCGGCCGCACGATGGAGCCCAGTGGCAGTCCGGCTTGCGCGCAGGCGGCAACGGCATTGGCCGACATTTGAGCGGCATAGGGATGCGTGGCATCGATCACGGCATCGGCCTTCTCGTTGCGCAGCCATTGCGCGAGTCCCTCGACACCGCCGAAGCCGCCAACGCGGATGGCGAGCGGCTGCGGCCTGGGACTGGACGTCCGGCCGGCCAGCGACAGGGTCGCGTCGAAGTGCGGGTCGCCGGCCAGCAAGGTCGCCAGCGCCGAGGCTTCAGTGGTGCCGCCAAGAACGAGGACGCGCATTGCGGGTTCAACCCATGACGAATGAGGCTATGACAAGTGAGGCCGCAAACTGCACGCCGGCCCGCTGGCTGTCCATCATCGGTATCGGTGAAGACGGTGTCGCTGGCCTGTCGCCGGTCGCGCAGCGCCTGATCTCCGCCGCTGAGCTGGTCGTGGGTGGCAAGCGCCACCTCGAACTGGCCGGCGATCTGATCCGCGGCCACCGGCTCGCCTGGCCGAGCCCGATCGCCGGTGCTTTGCCTAGGATCCAGGAACATCGCGGAAGGCCGGTGGTCGTGCTGGCGAGCGGCGACCCGTTCCATTATGGCGTCGGCGCGATGTTGATGGGCTCGATTCCCGCCGCGGAGATGCTGTGCCTGCCGCAGCCCTCGGCCTTCAGCCTCGCGGCTGCCCGGCTCGGCTGGTCCCTGCAGGAGGTGGCGATCGTCAGCCTGCACGGCCGCGCGCTGGAAGGCATCGTGCGCCATCTTCAACCCGGCGCGCGGATCCTGGCCCTCGCCTGGGACGGCGAGACGGCAGCCAAACTCGCGTCGTTGCTTGTTGCGCGCGGCATGGGTCAGTCGAAGATCACCGTGCTCGAGAACATGGCGGGATCGCGTGAACGGGTGCGGGCGGCAACGGCATCGGCTTTCGATCTGTCCGATGTGGCGCCGCTCAACACGATTGCCGTGGAAGTCGTGGCCTCGCCGGAAGCAGCTGTCCTGCCCCTGGCGCCGGGTCTCGACGATGCTCTGTTCGAGAACGACGGACAGCTCACCAAGCGCGAGGTGCGCGCCGTCACGCTCTCGGCGTTGGCGCCGCAGCAGGGCGAGCTGCTGTGGGATGTCGGTCTCGGTGCGGGATCGATCGCCATCGAATGGCTGCTGCGCCATCCGTCGCTCCGCGCCATCGGCTTCGAAGAGCGGCCCGAGCGCGCCGCGCGGGCAGCGCGCAACGCCGCAACCCTCGGCACGCCCGACCTACAGGTCGTGCAGGGCCGCGCACCCGACGCCTTCGCCAACCTGCCAAGGCCTGACGCCGTGTTCATCGGCGGCGGCCTGTCAGACCCCGGCGTACTGGAGGCGGCCTGGTCGGCCTTGAAGCCGGGTGGTCGACTCGTCGCCAATACCGTGTCGATCGAGTCGGAAGCCCGGCTGATCGAAGGCTTTCAGCGCCACGGTGGCGAGTTGGTGCGGCTGCAGGCATCCAAGGCACACAAAATCGGCACCGTGTTCGCCTGGAGATCGGCCACGCCGGTCACCCAATGGCGCGCGAGGAAGCCATGATCGTCGCGGGCGTGGGATTTCGGCGCGATACGTCGGCCGAGGAGATCGAGCGCGCAGTGCGGCTGGCGCTCGGCCTGTTCCGGCTGGCGCCGGAGCGCCTCGATGCGATTGCCACCGAGTCCCAGAAGGCCACCGAGCAGGGCCT
Source organism: Reyranella sp. (assembly GCA_030681635.1). GTDB lineage: Bacteria > Pseudomonadota > Alphaproteobacteria > Reyranellales > Reyranellaceae > Reyranella. The sequence continues at coordinate 12,976 of JAUXRT010000583.1, read as the reverse complement.
GGTTGAGGCGGCGCGCCTGCTGTCGACGAAGCTGGTCGCCTGCACATTGTTGGATCTCGATCGGGTGGCGGGGCAGGTCCTTACGCAGTCCCTTCTCGTGATGGCGACCAAGGGCGTGCCGTCGATCGCCGAGGCCTCGGCGCTTGCCGTGGCGGGCCGCTATGCGCGACTGCTGGGAACGCGGGTCGCCACCGAACGCGCGACCTGCGCCATCGCGATTGGAGAGGGACGATGACGATCCACTTCATCGGTGCCGGCCCGGGTGCCGCCGACCTGATCACGGTCCGTGGCCGTGACCTCCTCGCGCGCGCGCCGGTCTGTCTTTATGCCGGCTCGCTGGTGCCCAAGGCGCTGCTCGATCATTGCCCTGCGGGCGCCCGCATCGTCGATACCGCGCCATTGTCGCTCGACGAGATCGTGGCCGAATGCCAGCGGGCCACCGACGCCGGCCAGGATGTCGCGCGGCTTCATTCCGGCGATCTCTCGATCTGGAGCGCGCTGGGCGAGCAGCTTCGCCGTCTCGACGCGGCCGGCATCCCCTACACCATCACGCCGGGCGTGCCTGCCTTCGCCGCCGCTGCTGCAGCACTCGGCCAGGAACTGACCTTGCCCGAACTGGCGCAGACGGTGGTGCTGACCCGCACCTCCGGTCGCGCCTCGGCCATGCCCTCGGGTGAAAAGCTCGAAGCCTATGCAGCGACCGGTGCGACGCTCGCCATTCATCTCTCGATCCACGTCATCGACAAGGTTGTGGCTGAGCTTACGCCGCACTATGGCGCCGATTGCCCCGTTGCGGTGGTCTATCGCGCGAGCTGGCCTGAGGAGCGCGTCATCCGCGCGACACTCGACACCATCGCAACCGAGATCGCGAAAAGCCCGATCGAGCGCACGGCGCTCATCCTGGTCGGCAAGGTGCTGGGCGCGGCCACGTTCCGCGACAGCGCGCTCTATGACGCGGGCTACCAACGCCGCTTCCGGGGCCGGGGCACATGAAGCTGCCCGACAATTTCCCGGCGCTGCCGGAGTTCCCCGCGGGCGAAGTCTGGCTGGCGGGAGCCGGTCCCGGCGATCCGCGGTTGCTGACCGTACTGGCGCTCCACGCCGTGTCGAGCGCCGACACCATCGTGCACGACGCCCTGGTCGATCCACGGGTCCTGGGGTTGGCAGGCGAGGGCACTGAGCGGATCTTCGCCGGCAAGCGCGGTGGTCGGCCTTCGCCGCAGCAGGCTGAAATCAACGCGATCCTGATCGATCGCGCGCGGGCGGGACGGCGCGTTCTGCGCCTCAAGGGCGGCGATCCGTTCGTCTTCGGCCGCGGCTGGGACGAGGCCACGGCGCTCGCCGCGGCCGGCATCCGTTTCCGCGTCATTCCCGGCGTCACCTCGGGCCTGGCGGCGGCGGCGCTCGCCGGCATCCCGGCCACGTCGCGCGACACCAATCATGCCGTGATCCTGGCCGCCGGCCATCGTGCGCAGGATGGAAAGTCGGCAGCGGATTGGGAGGCGCTGGCCAGGCTCGGCCAGCCGATCATCCTGTACATGCCGATGGCGCAGCTCGCCGACATCACGGCAGCGCTGTCGCGGGGTGGGATGGCGTCGGACACGCCCGCCGCGATCATCCAGGGCGCGAGCACGGCCGAGGGGCGCGTGATCGAAAGCACCTTGTCGAGGCTTGCCGACGACGCAAGCCGCGAAGGGATCGGTGCGCCAGCCATTGTGGTGATCGGCAAGATCGCAAGTCTGCGGCAGGGCCTGCTGTCGTCGATGGTCGGCTGGCAATGATGCAGGGGACCGGCCTGCGCGGCCTGGTCGTGGCGGCGCCGCGCTCGGGCGCCGGCAAGACCACGATTGCCCTCGGCCTGATGCGCGCGTTGCGCCGCCGCGGCCTTGCCGTGCAGCCGTTCAAGTGCGGGCCTGACTATATTGATCCGGCCTTTCATGCCGCGGCGACGGGACGGCCGAGCTACAACCTCGACACCTGGGCGATGGCCGAAGGCACGCTCGCCGATCTCGTCGCGCGCCATGCCAGCGGCGTCGACATGGCCGTGGTCGAGGGTGTCATGGGACTGTTCGACGGGGTGGCCCAGCCCGGCCAGACGGCGCGTGGGGCGACCGCCGACCTCGCAGCATTGTTCGGCTGGCCGGTGCTGCTGGTGCTCGACGTCTCCGGCCAGACCGAGACCGCCGCCGCGGTGGCGGCAGGCTGCGCGCGCTATCGCGACGATGTCGGCATCGCGGGCGTCATCCTCAACCGCGTGTCGAGCGCGCGGCATCTCGCCCTGATCGCACCGGCCTTCGAGCGCATCGGCCTGAAACTGTTTGGCGCCATCGGCAACGACGAGGCGTTGACGTTGCCCGAGCGCCATCTCGGGTTGGTACAGGCCGGCGAGACCGCCGATCTCGAGCGCCGCCTGGAAACATTTGCCGATGCTCTCGAGAATTCCGTCGATCTCGAGGCGATCCGCGCGGCCGCGCGGCCGGCATCGCTGCGGGCGGCGATAGGCGCCACCTCGGGCCTAAAACCGCCCGGCCAGCGCGTCGCGGTCGCCCAGGACGAGGCCTTCTCCTTTATGTATCCGCATCTGCTCGACCGCTGGCGCGCGGCCGGTGCCGAGATCCTGCCTTTCTCACCGCTGGCCGATCAGGCGCCCGACGCCGGCGCCGATGCCGTGTGGCTGCCGGGCGGCTATCCCGAATTGCACGCCGGCGTGCTGGCGTCGGCCCGGCGCTTTCATGGCGGCCTGCGCGCGCTCGCCGGCCGGTCCGTGCCGATCCATGGCGAATGCGGCGGCTACATGGTGCTGGGCCGTGGCATCGAGGATGCGCGCGGCGACCATCATTCGATGGCGGATCTCCTGCGGCTGGAGACGTCGTTTGCCAAGCGCAGCCTCCATCTCGGTTATCGCCGCGCCCGCCTGCTGGGCGATTGTCCGCTGGGGTCGGCTGGCGAGGAAGTCATGGGCCACGAGTTCCACTATGCCAGCACGCTCGCGGCTGGTGACGAGCCGCTCGTCGCGTGCCGCGATGCCGCCGGCGCGTCGATCGTCGAAGGCGGGGCGCGACGGGGCTCGGTGAGTGGCACCTTCTTTCATGCAATCGACAGGCAACAAACATGACCCCGACCTTCGATGCGGCATTCCGCGCCAAGTTCCGTGACCTTGTCTTGTGGCGGCGCGACGTGCGGCGCTTCAAGTCCGATCCCGTCGCGCCGGAACGCATCGACGCACTGCTTGAGGTTGCGAGTCATGCGCCGTCAGTCGGTCTCAGCCAGCCCTGGCGCTTCGTGCATGTGGTGTCGCCCGACAGGCGCGCGGCGGTCGTGGCGAGCTTCACCGACGCCAACGAGAAGGCATTGGCGGGCTATGCCGGCGAAAAGCAGGCGATCTATGCCGGCCTGAAGCTGGCCGGGCTGAAGGAGGCGCCGGTTCACCTTGCGATCTTCTCAGACGACGCCACTCATACCGGCAGCGGCCTCGGCCAGCAGACCATGCCGGAGACCTTGCATTATTCGGTGGTCGCCGCGGTCCAGACCCTGTGGCTCGCCGCGCGTGCCGACGGCATCGGCATGGGTTGGGTCTCGATCCTCGATCCCGTGGCGGTCACGCGCGTTCTCGACGTGCCGTCAGGCTGGAGTCTTGTGGCCTATCTCTGCCTCGGTGTGCCGGCCGAGGAGCATCTCGATCCCGAGCTGGAACGCCATCATTGGGAATCGCGGACCAACGCCCAGGCCGTCACCTTCACGCGTTAGAGCGAGATGAGTCTAGGCTCGTCTCACCCTACCACCTCACCCTGAGGAGCGCGCGCAGCGCGCGCTCCTCAGGATGAGGTTTGTTCGTGAGATGGACCTCAAGTCATCACGCGCCAGGCGGGGGATCGCGCCGTTCGAAATCGATGCGCTCGTCGACTGGCAGGCCGAGCAGGTGACGGCGCAGGCAATCCAACCCGAGCTCGGCGGCGCCCAGGCGCACCCAGTCGCGTCCACCGATCAGGCGCGCTTGGCGCGAGACGCTGCCCTGGGCATCGGCGATGCCGATGCAGATGGTCGCGCCGAAGTCGGGCCGGTCGGCGCCGTCGTCGAGCTGCATGAGGACGGCGAGGGCGTGGCTGGCGCCGCTGGTCTTGCGTTGGTCCTGCGCGATCACAGCGGCGGCCGCAGCGGAGGCCTCGCCCGCCAGCCCGAGCTCGATGGGATCGCGCGCCACGACGCCGCGCTTGAAAATCTTCTCGGCACCGGGCAGCGGTGCCAGCCGGGCCGCGATGTTTCCCGAGGTGAACATTTCCGCCGTCGACAGCGTGGCGCCGCGCTGTTGCAGCATCGCCAGGATGATGCCCTCCAGCGTCTGCTCGTCCTCGGCGATGATGAAGTTGCCCAGTCGCTTGCGCACCTCGGCCTCGACCGGGGCGAGGCGCGCCGCGAGATCCGCCTCGTCGTCGCCGTGCACCGCGAGCTTGGTCTCGAGCTGCGGATAATGCGCCTGGAAGCCGAGCTTTATGCCGCCTTCCAGCTTGAAGGCCTCGATGTTTCCCAGCATCTCGTCGGCGCGCGATTCGCCGATGCCGAAGGTATGAAACCGTTTTAGCCGCGTCACGCCCTTGATGCCGCCGAGGGCCAGCAACCGCGGGATCACCTGCTCGTCCAGCATGCGGCGCATCTCGCGCGGCACCCCGGGGGTGAACAGGAAGCGGGCACGGCCGATGGTAACGGCGAAGCCGCAGGCGGTGCCGATCGGATTGTCGATGAACTCGGCATTCTCCGGCAGCATCGCCTGCTTCTTGTTGTTGGTCGGCATCACCCGCCCACGCCGGGCATAGGACTGGGTCATGCGTTCCATCCAGTAGTCGCTCAGCACCAGCGGCACGCCGCATGCCTCGGCCGCCACCTCCTGGCTGAGGTCGTCGACCGTAGGGCCGAGGCCGCCATTCACGATCACCGCGTCGGCGCGTTCACCGGCCTGGTGGAAGGCTTGCAGCAGGCTCACCCGGTCGTCGCCGACGGTGGTGCCCCAATGCACGCCGAGGCCGATGTCGGCGAGGCGGCGGGCGATGTGGCTGTAGTTGGTGTTGATGGTCTTGCCGGTCAGGATCTCGTCGCCGGTGCAGAGAATCTCGATTTTCATTGGGCGATTATGGCGGGTCGGACGTGCGAAAGCGAATATGGTTCGCTAACGTTGCCGCCAGGAATGAATCCAAGGGAGAGATCGAATGGCCGTCCTGACAGCCGATCTGCGCGATGCGTTGGCCCGCGTTGGTACGTCGACCCTGACCGGTGTCCTGAACCGGCGCGGCTTGCGCAGCATGACCCTCTACGATGTCTGGCCGCTCCGGCCCGAGCAGCCGCGCATGGTCGGGATCGCCTTCACCATGCGCTTCATTCCCTCGCGCGAGGACAAGGATGGCCCGACCTCGACCAACCGCAGCATGGTCCAGCCGCAGGCCATGGAAGAGTGCCCGCCGGGCCACGTGCTGATGATCGATTCGCGGGGCGATTCCCGCGCCGCGTCGGCGGGCGACCTCTATGTCGGCCGGCTGAAGGCGCGCGGCGCCGCCGGCATCGTGACCGACGGCGGCTTTCGCGACACCGACGGCGTGCACAAGACCGGCCTGCCGGCCTATCACCGCCGGCCGTCCTCGCCGCCGAGCCCGATCGCGCACCGGCCGGTCGATCTCAACCTGCCGATCGCCTGCGGCGGCGTTGCGGTCTATCCCGGTGACGTGATCGTGGGCGATCGCGATGCCGTGCTCGTGATCCCGCCCGAGATCGTCGAGGCGGTCGCCGAGGAGGCCCTCAACGCCTATCACTACGAGGAGTTCGCCGAAGCCGAAGTGGCGCGCGGCCGCTCGCTGAAGGGCCTGTTCCCGGTGGCGGGAGAGGACGCCAAGCGCGACTACGAGGTCTGGAAGAAGGCGCGCGGCGGCAAGGCCTGACGAGGAGATTCGGCGATCAGGCCAGGCGCGTCCTGATCTCCAGTCCGCCTTTCAGCGTCAATGTGACGGGCGTGCGCTCGGCGATGTCGGCCATGCGCTTCTTCTGCTCGTCGTCGACCGCGCCCTCGATGGTGAGCACGCGGTCGATGCGTTGCTTGTCGCCCTCGCGGACGAAATGGATGTCGGCATGCACCGCCGTCACCGGCCATTGCTTGCGCTCGGCGTACATGCGGAGCGTGATCACGGTGCAGGCGCCCAGCGCCGAGGTCAGCAGGTCGTAGGGCGCGGGGCCGGCATCCTTGCCGCCGAGCTCCGGGCCTTCGTCGGCGGTGAGCTTGTGATGCCCGGTCGTAATCGCCGTGGCGTAGTTGACCGTACCGATACTTGCTTTCGCGCGCGCCATGCCGCCTCCGATCCTGCGCCCCTGGCGGGCGCGCGGATCAGTCTAGCGGCGCTTCGAGCGCCTCGTCGCCTTTTTCGCGACCTTCTTTGCCGCCTTGCGAACGACGCGCTTGGTATTGGCGACTGCCTTCTTCACGGCCTTCTTGGCCGCCTTCTTCCTGCTCGCGGCCTTGCGGCGGCCGGCATCGACGCGGTCCTGGACGGCCTTGACCGCCTTGTTGCCTGCCCGGACGACGGCGATCTCGGCGCGGACGACAGAGTCCTTGAGACCTGCAACGGCTCCCGCCATTGCGCCTGCAATCGTCGCCTTCTTCTTTTTCGCCATGTCGATCTCTCCGTCAGCCGAGGAATGAACCTCGGCAACGTCACAGATCCGTCAAGGTTGCGACTCAAACCAGAAGATGGATCGCGGATCGCGTTTGATCGCGCGGGCGTACGACGCCGATCTCGACGGCGTCGATGTCGAGGACGCAGTCGGAAGGTACCGCCGCGAGCAGGCCACCGGCGGTCTGGGGATCGAACAGCAGCGGCAGCTTGGGATGTTGTGCATGAGTGTCCATGCCGTCGATCAGGTGACGGGCGCGCAGGTTCTCCGGTTGCAGCGAACTCGCAAAGCCCCGGGTGAACAGCTCGACGGCGCCGTCGAGGGCGGGCAGGGCATCGAGATGGAGATCGACCTGTACCGCGCCGCTGGCGCGGATCATCTCGGCGAGATGGCCGGCGAGGCCGAAGCCGGTGACGTCGGTGCAGGCGTGGGCGCCGGCGGCGACCAGGGCCTCGGCCGCAGCCGACGAAGGCCGGCGCATCGAGGCCAGCGCTTCGGCGACCCAGCGTCCGCGGGCTTCCCCGCGCATGGCGGCGGCGAAGATCACGCCGGTGCCAAGCTTCTTGGTCAGGACCAGCCTGTCGCCGGGTTTCAACCCGCCCTTGCGCAGCGCCGCGGTCGCCACGACGAGACCGTTCACCGAGAAGCCCAGTGCCGCCTCAGGGCCTTCGCCGGAATGGCCGCCGATCAGGGCGCAGCCGGCCTGGTCGAGCACGCGCCGCGCACCCGACAGCATCTGGAACAGATCCTCTTCCATCAGCCGCTCGGCGGCGGCCGGCACGACGGCCAGTGCCAAAGCGCTGTGTGGCTTGGCCCCCATCGCCCAGACGTCGCCCAGCGCATGGACCGCCGCGACCTCGCCAAAGATGAAGGGATCGTCGATGAAGGTGCGGAAGAAATCGACGGATTGCACCAGCGCCTTGCCCGCCGGCACCTCGATCATCGCCGCGTCGTCGGGTGCGTCGAGGCCGATCGCGACGCCAGGAAACGGCGAGGGCCCAAGCCGGGCCAGCACGCGTGAGAGCGAGTCGGCGCCGACCTTGGCGCCGCAGCCGCCGCAGCGCATGCCGATGTCGGCCAGCAGCCGCTTCGCCTCGGCGTCGGCCAGTGCCGGATCGGGCGGCGCCGCGCGCGCGGCCATGTCCATCGGCTTGGCCGGCGGCTCGCGGTACATGCGCATCCACTTGCGATCGATATGGTCCTTCCAGCGCCACACCCAGGGACCTTCGATCGCCCAGCCGCCGCGGGTCGCCACGGCTTGGCCATCGCCGGTGCCGAGGATCGAGAGATAGCGGCTCTGCGGCGTGAAGGGTTGTAGCGCCTGGCCCAGCAAGACGCGGCGCAGATTGTCGGCCAGCGGCGGGCCCTGGCGCACGGCGAAGACGCCGGCCTTGGGGCGGGGATGGGCCGTCACGCTGGCGCAGTCGCCGACGGCGAACACCGAAGGATCGCCGCTCGAGGCGAGTGTCGGTTCGACGGCGAAGAAGCCGCGTGCGTCGAGCGGCAGGCCGGTGCCGGCAAACCATTTGGCGGCACTTGCCTCGGTGACGACGAAGACATCGTGGGCTTCCAGGCACTCGCCGGTCTCGAGATGGACGGCGCCGGCCTCGATCCGGGTGGTCGCCGCGTTCTCGAGGAGCCGTACGCCGCGCCTGGCGAAGATCGCGCGCATCTTGCGCTGCGCCGCGGTCGCCTGGCCCGACAGGATCTCGCCCCTGGTGGCCAGGGTGACGGCGACCTCGGCGTCGCGCGCAACGCCGCGCAGGCGATGGTCGATGGCGAGCGCCAGCTCGACGCCGCCCGCGCCGCCGCCGATCACCGCGATGCGCAGCGGCCCGCGATGGTCTTTTACGCGCTCGACGAAGGCGAGCCAGCGCCGGCCCAGCTCGGCGATCGGCTTCACCGCCGTTGCGTGCTCGGCAGCACCAGGGATCGCCTCGAGGCCGGGCGAGGAGCCGACATCGAGGGAGAGCAGGTCGTAGGAAACCGGCGGCCGGTCTTTCAGCATCACCTGGCGTTTGGCGCGGTCGAGGCCGATGGCCTCGGCCTGGATCAGGCGCGTACCAGTCCACGACGCCAGCCGGGAGAGGTCGATGTGGCATTCGTCGAAGGAATATTGGCCGGCGACGAAGCCCGGGATCATGCCCGAGTACGGAGTCTCGATGTCGCGACCGATCAGGGTGAGCCGCACGCCGGGCATCGGCTTCATGCCGAAATTCTTCACCACATGGACATGGGCATGGCCGCCGCCAATCAGAACGAGATCCTTCAGGAGGGGCGCGGCCTGCATCCCGACTCGTATATCCGATCCCAGCTTCCTCTGGTACAATCCTAAAAAATATTGTATATCAATGGATTATATATCTTTCTTGCATTGATTTCGGAGCCTCTTCATGGCCGTCACTTCCGGCCTCTCGGTTTCCCCCGATTTTCAGGAGCGGGCGCTCGGCGCCGCCAGGCCGCGTTCCGCCTGGGCGCTGTCGTGGCCGCTCGCGCTCGGGATGGTGCTGTTCGTCTTCCTCGCCAACACCGAAGGTCTGCCGCTGCTCGGCGACCCGGACAGTCACTGGCACATCGCGGTCGGCAACTGGATGCTGGCGCACGGCACCGTGCCGACCGTCGACACCTTCTCCTTCACCTTCGCCGGCCAGCCGTGGATCGCCAAGGAGTGGCTGTCGCAGCTGCTGATGGCGCTCGCCTACAACATCGCCGGTTGGGGCGGCGTGACCGCGCTTGGCGCGGCGGCGGTCGGCGTGAGCTTCGCGCTGCTGCTGCGCCTCCTGCTGCGCGATCTCACGCCCTTGCCGGCCGCCCTGTTCGTGCTGGCGGCCGTCGTGATGACGGCGCCTCATTTCCTGGCGCGCCCGCATCTGTTCGCCTTTCCCGTCATGCTGTGGTGGGTGGCCGGCCTCGTGCGCGCCGTCGAGGAACGGCGTGCGCCCGAACCGCTGTTGCTGCTGGCCATGCTGCTGTGGGCCAACCTGCATGGCGGCTTCACCCTGGGCCTCGTCCTGTGCGGTGCCTTTGCGCTCGATGCCGTCGTCGGCGCGCGCGACGCGGTGGAGCGCAAGGCGCTGTTCATCGCCTGGGCGAAGTTCGGCATCGCCTCCGGGCTGGTGGCCTGCATCACGCCCTACGGTCCCGAATCGATCCTGGTGACGTTGCGCATCTTTGGCCTGGGCGAATCGCTGGGCGTGATCTCCGAATGGAAGGCACCCGATTTCCAAGGCCAGCCCCTGCAGGAGCTGATCCTGCTGGTCGCGCTCTACGCCGCTCTCTCGCGTGGCCTGAAATTGCCGTTGATCCGTCTGTTGATCGTGATCGGCCTGGTGCATCTCTATCTGCGCTACGCCCGCAACGCCGAGCTGCTGGCGATGCTGCTGCCGCTCGTGGTAGCGCCGCTGCTGGCGCGGCAATGGCCCTCGCTCAGGCCCGATCCCGATGCGACAGGTGGAAGCCTTCTCGTCCGGCGGATGCGCGCACTCGCCCGTCCCGCCGGCCACGCCGCCGTGGCGCTCTCAGTCGCCGTCGCCGCGCTCTATGCCGGCGGCCTGATCAAACTGGGCGGCGTCGCGCCGCCGTCCTCCACGATGCCGTCGGGTGCGCTCGACTATGCGCGCGAGGCCGGCCTCAAGGGCCATGTGCTCAACCACTACAACTACGGCGGCTACCTGATCCGGGCCGGTGTGCCCACCTTCATCGACGGCCGCGGCGAGCTCTATGGCGGCGCCTTCATCAAGCGCTATGCCGAGGTGACGAACCTGCGCGGCGAGGAATCCCTGGAACAGGTGCTCGAACGGCATGCGATCGAGTGGACACTGTTCCCGAAGGACCAGCCGGCCAACAGGTTGCTCGCGCGCCTGCCCGGCTGGCGTCAGGCCTACGCCGACGACTCCGCGATCATCTTCGTGCGCAGCCGCTAGGCCGGCCCTAGCTCTTCAGTACGATCCAGGTGCAATGCGCGAGCGCGCAGAGTTGGCCCCCCTCGGTATAGAGGGCCGTGCCTGAATAGAGCTTGCGGCCCTCGGCGCCGATGCGCCAGCCGACCACGGCGCAGCGTTCGCCGGCTTTCGGCCGATGCAACACCTTGGCCGTCATTCGGCCGGTCAGCGCCGGCCGCCAGTCGTCGGGATCCTGCGCGGCCCAGGCGCCCGGACAATCGAGTGTGCCCCAGAGGAAATCCGGCCCGATGCGCCCGTCCGCGTCGGCATGCGCGACATGAGGCAGGTAGCAGGAGAGGGAACGGCCCGGCCCCGGTCCATGCGAACCGAAAACGCGCAGCCCGTCGCCCACGGCGCGTCCGCGTCCGCAGACGAGGCACCAATGGAAGTCGCTGTCCTCGGGGCTGCCGCCCTCTTCGCCGCGGCGCATGACGTCGGCCCAGTCGGCGGGCGGCGGCGGCGGTTCGAGATGATCGACTGAGCCGGCCCGCGCCTCGCAGAGCAGCGTTTCGCCGTCCTTGAGCAGCAGGGCGTCGTCGCCCTGGATCACCTGGAGCGGAGCCTCGATCGGGATCGGCGCGCGGAGCGTGATCTCGACGGCGCCGTCGCCGCCGAAGGCCTGCGTGAAGCGGCGCGCCAGGACGCCGCCGACATAGCCGCCGTTGCCCGACTGGCTCGGGCCGTTGAAGCCGCGCTCAATGATCAGTGTGTCGTTCACGTATTTTCCTCCGCGGCGCGGAACGTGGCGCGCGCATGCGGTGAATGCAAGCCTGCCGGCCCGTCAGGCGGCTTGCGCCGGAGCGGAGGCTCGTCGAGGTTGGGGCGATGGGATCGATCATGCCTTGGCTGTTGGTGGCGCTGTGTTTTGTCCTGGGCGTGGCGAGCCGGTCGATCGGCGACACCTTCGTGATGTTCGTGCCGGCTCTGCAGCAGGCCTTCGACGCCCACCGCGGCTCGGTCACCCTGATCTACAGCTTTGCCCTGCTGGTCGGCGGTATTGCAGCCCCCATTGCCGGCTGGATCGTCGATCGCTTCGGCCTGCGCACGCTCACGGTGGTGGGCGTGACGGCCACGACGCTTGCGACCGCCAGTGCTTCGCAGGCGACGGCACTCTGGCACCTCTATCTCGGCCTGGGTGTCGTGATGGGCTTCGGCGCCTCCACGCTTTCGGGCGTGCTGAGCGCCTCGCTGCTCGGCCGCTGGTTCCCGTCGCGACGGTTGGGTGTGGCCTTGGCGGTCGCCTGGTCGGCGTCGGGTGTTGGGGCGATGGCCACCTTCCCGCTGGCGCAGTACCTGATCACCGCCGAAGGATGGCGCCACGCCTACATCGTCTTTGCCGCGGTGAGCGCCGTCTTCATCCCGCTGCTGTTGTTCCTGCCGTGGGCGCGTATCGAACGCGGCGCGCCGGGATTGCAACGGTCGCATGCGGCGGCCGATCGCGGTCCGACCGTCGGCGAAGCGACGCGCGACTGGCCGTTCTGGGCGCTTTTCTCGTCGTTCGCGCTGACATCGATCGGCATTTTCTCGCTGGTACCGCAGGCCATGGTCTACCTGCTGGAACGCGGCCTCGACGGATCCTATGCCGCGCGGGCGCTCGCGGTGGCGGGCCTGCTGACGCCGCTCGGCATGGTGGGATTCAGCTGGCTTGCCGACCGTGGCGGCCGGCGCCTTGCCGCCCTGCTGGCCTATGGTTGTTCCATCGCCGGTGTCGGCGCCCTGGCGCTGGTGCGTGGGCCCGGAGACGACCTTTGGCTGTGGCTCTATGTGCTGCTGTTCGGCGGCAGCATGGGCTCGCGGGGGCCGATGATCTCCACCCTCGCCACGCTCCGCTATCGCGGTGCCCATTTCGGCCGCATCTACGGCCTGATCATCATCGGCTCCGGCGTCGGCGGCTTCCTCGGCGCCTGGATCGGCGGCGTGCTGCACGACCTGACCGGTAATTACACGGCGGTCATGGTCCTGTCGGTGACGGCACTTGTGATTGCCGCCGCTTCGCTCGGCTCCGAGGCCAGCGCCCGCGAGCGCCTCGGGCGGTAGACGCCCGCGCTCTAGACGATCGCCGTGTGCACCAGGTTCGCGATCTGGTCGAGTCGCTTGCTGTGCCAGGGGTCGGGGATGCGGTTGTTGGTGATGTAGGCGAAGGACACGCCCGAGTCGGGATCGCCCCAGCAATAGGAGGTGCCGACGCCGCCGTGGCCGAAGGTGCGCGGGCTGGCAAAGCCGCCGAGGCCGCGGACATTGTCGGTCGTGCCGCGCAGGTGAGGTCCGAGGCCGCGATGCATCGGCATGCCCATGAACTCGTCGACCCGGTCGCCGGTGTGGTTGCGGATGGCATACTGCAGCAGGCGCGGCGACACGATGCGGCGGCCGGCCAGTTCGCCGCC
>JAUXRT010000582.1 GCA_030681635.1 Reyranella sp. | reverse complement strand
AAGTACTGGACGATCGTCCCGGGCTCGGGCCCCTCGAACAAGGTCTTGGCCTTGCCCTCGTAGATGCGGCGGCGGCGGGACATTCTTTACTCCTGCGCGGGCGACAGAGATCGCCCGCTGATCGGCGGCAAGGTTGGCGGCCGGAATATGGCGGAAGTCCCATGCGCCGGTACTGGGGAAAAATCCATTGAAAAAGGTGACGCAGCCGTCATATTGAATCACTCATTGGAGGCCCCCAAATGGCCCTGCAAATCACCTACGACAAGGCCTACGACACCGTCGCACCGGCGGATTTCCCCGCAATGCTGGAAGTGCCGCGCTATGGCCGCCGCACCAATGCCTTCGACGGCATCATTTCGGCCACCCATGACCATTTCTGGGACCCTCTGGACAAGAGCTATATCGACTACGACGTGCCGTTCAACATGTCCAAGACGCCGATTCTCCCGCTCGACACGGTGGTCGAGCTGAAGAGCGCGGTCGCCGACCGGCTGGACGACGGCCAGAAGATCGGGCTCGCCAACGATGTCATGCATTGGTCGATCTCCAACCTGCTGCATGGCGAGCAGGGGGCGCTGTCGCTGTCGGCGAGCCTCTGCCACATCCTGCTCGATCCCGGCGCCCAGGAATATGCCGCCAACCAGGCTCGCGAGGAGGCCCGCCACGTCGCGGGTTTCACCCGCTACATCGCCAAGCGCTGGGGCGACCCGCTGCCGGTCGGCAAGACCATCTCGACCGTGCTCACCGACCTGGTGACGACCGAGGAGGTCTACAAGAAGATCGTCGGCATGCAGATGCTGATCGAGGGCATCGCCATGGGCTCGTTCGCGACGCTCAATGCCAAGACCAACGATCCGGTGCTGCGCCGCCTGGTCCAGCTGGTGATGAGCGATGAGGCCTTCCATCACCGCTTCGGACGAATCTGGGCGGCCAAGACGATCAAGCACTTGAACGAGGACGAGCATCGGAAGGTCGAGGACTGGTCGGCACAGCTTTTCCAGATGCTGCTGTTCAACCTGATCAACGCCGAGCAGAAGCAGACGATCTACGCCAAGTACGGGCTCGACTGGCAGTGGGTGCGCGACGCCATGAAGGAAGTCTTCACCGACGAGGACCGCCGCGACAATCTGAAGGAAAGCACCAATATCTTCCGCGTCCTGATCAAGACGCTGCTGCACGCCGGCATCATCACCTCGCGCACCGCGCCGCTCTACGCCGTGTGGGTCGACATGAAGGAACTCGAGGCCGAGGGCGACGACATCCCCGGCGACATCGTGGCCGAGGAGATGCTGGTCGTTCTGCGCGAGATCAACGCCAAGCGCCGCCGCATCGGCGCCAAGGATGTGGCGGCGGCTGCGTCATAGCTGGGGGCGCGCCACTCCAGTGGCGCGCCCCTAGCCTAAGGCTTCTTCGCCAGAACGAAGGCCGACAGGCCGGCGAGGCGGTTGTAGGGGAACAGCGGCAGTTCGGCGGCGCAGACGGCGCCCAGCAGGCCGTTGGTGATGGCGCTGTGCCGCTTCATGCTGCTGCGCGGCTCCGTGGTGTTGCGGTCGGCCAGCCGCACCGCCGCCGCCAGCGGAAAGACCAGCCCGAAATAGTAGGCGCCGCGCACGATCTTCAGGCCGGCGTCACTGAGCGCCGCTTCGATCTCGGGCAGGCGGTAGCGGCGCTTGTGCTCGAGGAAGACGTCGTGGCCGCTCCACAGGAAGGCGAAGGCCGGTACCGTCACCAGGAAATGCGCGCCCGACGAAACTTTCGAGGCGTAGTGGCGAACCAGGCCGTGGTCGTCGTCGACATGCTCCAGCACGTCCATCATCAGCACGAGGTCGCAGTCGGTCGGGCCGGTGTCGCGGCGATAGCGCACCGGCTTGCCGGCGACGCTGTCGTCGCGGTCCTGGGCGTAGCCGATGTCGACACAAAGCGCGCTTTCGGCCGGCGTCTCGGCCAGCAGGTGGCGGGAGAAAAAGCCCGAGCCGGCGCCGACGTCGAGCAGGTGCCGGGGTTTTAGCGCAGCGACAGCGCGGCGGAGCGCCGCCGCCTTGGCGCGGTAATACCAGTGCCGGCCGATGTCGGCGCCGAGGATGTCCTCTTCCTTGAGATCCATCGGCCGCGATCAGTCCTTTGGCGGCGCGTCGGCCCCGTCCTCGTAGACGCCTTCGACGACGTAGATCGGCCGTCCCTTGACCTCGAGGAAGAGCCGCCCGAGGTACTCGCCGATGATGCCGAGCGACAGAAGCTGGATGGCCCCCATCAGCAAGACCGCGATCAGCAGCGAGGCGTAACCCGGCGTGTCGATGCCCAGGATCAGCACGCGCGTGATGATGAAGAGGGCATAGAGGATGGAGACCGCCGCGATCACCACGCCGACATAGAACCAGGCGCGCAGCGGCGCGGTCGAGAAGCTCACCACGCCGTCGAGGGCGAAGTTCCAGAGCCGCCAGAAGTTGAACTTGGTCGAGCCGGCGGCGCGCTGCGGCCGTTCATAGGGCACGCCGACGGCATTGAAGCCGACCCAGGCGAACAGACCCTTCATGAACCGGTTGCGTTCGGGCAGCTGGCGCAGCACCTCGACGGCCCGCCGATCGACCAGCCGGAAATCGCCGACATTCTCGGGGATGCGCACCGGCGACATCGCGTTGAACACCCGATAGAACCAGCCGGCCGACAGCCGCTTGACCGTGGTGTCGGAGGTCCGCTGGGTGCGCACGCCATAGACGATGTCGTAGCCCTCGCGCCAGCGGCTCATGAAGGGTTCGATGAGCTCGGGCGGATCCTG
>JAUXRT010000576.1 GCA_030681635.1 Reyranella sp. | reverse complement strand
GCCACCTCATGGTATCCGCCCTCGAGGTTTCGGCCGCTCACCGACACGATCAGGCGGTCGTTCTGGCGGACCTGGGAAAGGTCGGCCGATTCGCCGGTGAAGGTCAGGTGGCGCCGCGTGACGCTGAGGCCGTTGGCACCGGCCGGCTGCGGATCGCGCGGCACGCCGCGCGCCGTCACCTGCATCCAGACGGCCTTGTCGCCGTCGTTCCTGATGCGCAGGCCGCGGTTGACCGCGGCCTGGTCGGGATTGATCACGACCGGCTCGGCGGCCGACTTGGCGCTGACACCGTCGACCGAGTAGGCGAAGTCGCCGCCACCGGCCAGTGCGCGCGCGGCCAGCACCAGCCACGCCTGCTCCTGCGTGGTCGTGTCGTCGATCCGGGCGGTGAGGCGCTCGCGTACCGAGGCCATGACCTGGGTCACGCCCTCGCGGCCGCCGGCCTCCGAGGCGAGCGCCAGCAGAGCGGCGCGGTTGCGCAGCGGCGAGCCGTAGTAGTCGTTGGGGTCGCGCTCGTTGATGTTCTGGCGGGCGAGACCGAAGGCCAGGCGCGCGCGGCCGGGTTCGCCCACCTGGTTCAGCGCCGCGGCGAGCTGGGCCCAGGCGAGGCCACCCCTGATCTCGGCGCCCTTCGTGTCCTGGAAGTAGCGGACGCGGCCGGGGTCGGCGAGGCCGGCCTTGGCCAGCACGTACCAGGCATAGGCCTGGGCGTTAGGCGACAGGCGATCGGCCGAGCGGTTGAGCCAGGTGAGGCCGCGCTGCAGCGACGCCGCCGGCACCGCCATCTGCTGGTCGCGGGCGCGCAGCAGGAAGTCGAGGACGTAGCTCTGCAGCCATTCGGCGGCGGCATTGCCGAACGGGCCCCACATGCCGAACGAGCCGTCGGTGAGCTGCATGTCGACGATGCGATAGACCGCATCCTGGACGCGATCGCCGATGCGCGGATCGGCCGGCCCGTACCCCAGCAAGGCCACGTCGTTGTAATAGAGCAACGGCAGGGCGCGGCTGGTGGTCTGCTCGACGCAACCATAGGGATATTTGTCGAGTGCGCGCAGCAGGGCCGGCACGTCGATGCCGGGCGTACGTGACAGCGCCACGCTCACCACCGCCGTGCCGGGCGCGAAGGGCGCCGTCACGTTGCGGTCGAGCGTCAGCTCGCGGCTCGGCTCGAGCTGGGAAACGGTGTCGATGGCGGTCGGCGTCTGGGCCGCCCTTACCTGGATGTCCCATTCGCGCTTGACCGCGAAGTTGCCCGGCCCCGCCACCGAGACCGTGACTTTGCCGAAGCCGGGATCGCCGGCACGCAGGCTCCACGACAGCAGGTCGCGCTGGTTGGCGGCGAGCCGCCGCGTCTCGGCCACCGGCCGTTCGAGGGCCACGGCGCCGGTGGCTTCCATCGTTACCCGATAGTCGCCGGCCTGGCCTTCGACATTGTGCAACGACAGCGCCACGCGGCCGGTGTCGCCCGGCGCCAGGAAGCGCGGCAGCACGACATCGGCGGTCACGGCATCGCGCACAAACAGGCGATGCTCGGACGAGCCGACACGGGTCTTGCCATAAGCGACCGCCATCAGCCGGAGCTGGCCGATGAAGTCGGGGATATCGAGCGTGATTTTGGCCTCGCCCTTGTCGTCGAGCTTCACCGGGCCGCTGAACAAGGCAACGGTGCGGGTCGGCACGATGTCGAGGCCGCCGATGTCGCCCGAATCGCCGCCGGTCCGGATGCGGCCGAGATCGTCGGCACGGCCGTCGAGCAGGCGGCCATAGTCGTCGCGCATGGCGACGCCGAGTTGGCGCTTGCCGAAGTAGAAATCGGCAGGATTGGGCGTGCGGAACCGCGTGAGCTGCAGGATGCCCTCGTCGACCGCCGCCAGGGTGATGAAGGCTTCCTCGCCCTTGAGGTTGGCGACGCGCACCGGCACCTCGATGCGCTGGCGCGGCGTCACCTTTTCTGGGGCGCCGATCTGGACTCCGAGCGTGCGCAGCGCCGGATCGAGGGCGAGCCAGACGGCGCCGATGGCGCGTGTCGGCGTGCGGTCGGCCGGCGCCGACAGCGGCCGCCACGCCGTCACCAGCGCATAGGCGCCGGCGCCCCATTCGGCCTTCATCGGCATGTCGATGGTGGTGCCGCCGGCGGGGACCTGGGTGGTGTAGGTCGCGACGATGCGGTCGGTGGCGATGGCGATCAGCGCCTCGCCGGCAAACGGCGCTTCGATGCGCAGCCGCGCGGTGTCGCCCGGGGCGTAGTTTTGCTTGTCGCTCGCCACGCGGAGCGTGTCGGGCGTCTCCTCGGCAGCACCGCCGCCATACCAGCCGACGTAGAACGTCGTGCTGCTCGACGTGTCCTTCTCCTTGTCGATGATGGTGAGGCGATGAGGGCCCCAGGTCAGGCGGCGCGCGAGGCGCACCGGCGCGTCGGCCTTGAGCGCGATCGTGTCGGCAACCAGCAGGCGTTCGTTGGGGATCGCCTGCCAGCGCCAGCGGCCGTCGACCTGGTACCATTGATAGGCATAGTCGATCCGGTCGATGCGGTATTCGACGTTCGGCCGGGCGATCTGCGCGCCCAGGGCATCGACGGCCACGATGTCGAATTCGGTGTCGATGCCTTCGCGCGAGTAGCGGCCCTCGAACGCGGGCTTGATCCCGAGATAGGCGTCGCGGCTGCGGATCGGCACGACCTTGTCGGTCTTGGTGGCGCGGCCGCCGCCGGGCTCGAACACCCGCGCCGTGAGCTGCGCCTTGAGCGGCAGGACGGTGTCCTTCACCTGATCGCCGCCCCAATCGAGGCGCGACTTGCCAGCGTCGTCGGTTTCCGGCGCCGTCAGCGTGATGAATGGCGGCTCGAACTTCTCGCGCTCGGCTTCCGGCCCGAAGCGGTACTTGGCGAAGGCGGGGAAGGGTTGCTCGTCGACGGTGACGCGCATGTCGGCCTCGACAGAGAGGCCCGACGCGGGCGCGCCGTAGAGGAAGTCGGCCGACACGGCAAAGCCGTTGGCGCGACCGAGGCGCAGGATCGCCTGGTCGGAGGTGAGCTCGACCTTGAGCTTCTCAGGCACGAAATCCTCGACCGAGAAGTCGACGCGTCCGACGGGAGCCGCCCGGAGATCGATGTGCGCGGCCACCGACCAGCGCCCGCGGCGCGACGATTTCGGCAGGTCGATCGCCTGGTGCACGGCGCCCGCGGCCTGCAGCGCATGGGTGAAGCGGGTGAACTCGGTGCCGTCGGGCCGCTTCACGATCAGGGTCACGGGCATGGCGGCCAGTGCCGTGGCGCCGGCATCGCGCAACAGGGCCATGAGCTGCACCGTCTCGCCGGGGCGATAGATGCCGCGTTCGGTATAGAGGAAGGCATCGACCGGCCCGGGCTGGGCGCGGCCGTCGATGCCGCGGTCCGAGAGATCGAACGCGGCCTTGCTGAGCTCGATCCGGGAGAATTCCTGCTTGGCCGCGTCCGAGGCCATGACAGCGACAGCCTCCGCAGCCCCCCGGCCCTTCATCAGGCCGGCGGCAAAGCTCGCGCGCCCATCAGCCGCGGTGACAGCCTTGGCGATGGGCTCGTTG